>JAXHTB010000398.1:0-3548 GCA_034190185.1 Spirochaetota bacterium
AACACCGTCTACAACGCTTTCTGCAACAGTCTCAACTGTCGCTCTAATTATCTCGCTTTCATTAAGATCTTGAGTATCTCTCCCTACGATCATCGATAGCTGTTCCCTTGCTTTATTTAGACTGCCCTCACAAATTAAATTAAATACATTTATCCCTTCATCAGCAAGGCTCTTAACTGAAATAGATGTATAAATAAAAAAAATGCTAACAGCTATTCCGATCCAATAATCTATTAAACTTAAAAAATGTAATATAAGGCATATTATAGTATATGTAGAAAGGATTATCACAAATGCCAGAATAGCGCCGCATATTCTTAAGTTTAATCCGGTTTTTCTTAATTTAATCTCTAGAAACTCAATTGATCTCCCAATATATCTTACAGGATGTGGGAAGGAATGCGGATCCCCAAAGATAATATCAAGGAGGTATGCTGCAATAAGCTGGTATGCCATCATATTCATATAAGTATAGATCGGAGTTCTTTTAATAATTTCTTATTTTCATTTCTATTTCTAACAGCCACTCTTATAAAGCTGTCATTGAGAGCTCGAAAATTGCTGCAATCGCGAATCAAAATACCCCTTTGGGCTAATCTATCCTGAAGTATAATCGATGATATTGAAGCGTTTATTTTGACAAGAATAAAATTTGTATATGACTTATAGGGTTTTAGTGATTTAATCTCAGAAAGACCATCAAACAAATAATTTCTCTCTTTCTCAATTATTATATTTGTCTTAATAATAAATCCTCTATCGCTAAATAATTTCTGTCCAACAAGATCGGCAAATTGGTTTACACTCCAAGGTTGCTTAAAATTCTCCATCTCTCCAATCAGCTTTTCTGAGCCTATTCCATAACCAAGACGAAGACCAGGGATGCTAAAAAATTTTGTCAATGAACGCAAAATATAGAGATTGTCGTGCGGCAACATAGAAATAAGGCTGTATTTATCAGCCATATCTATAAAGGCTTCATCCAAAACTAATATTGTTGAAGTGTCTTGCAGTTTCTCAAGAAGATATACAATATCCTCCTTCAGCATAATCCTGCCGGTGGGATTATTGGGATTACAAAGAAAAATGATATCAGTGTTATTTATTCTATCAATTATATCGTTTGCAGATATATTAAACTCATCTTCTTCATTCAAAATTAAATAATTTATCTTTGAGTTAACATTATGCAAAGCCCTCTCATATTCGCTGAATCCGGGTGAAATCAGAAGCGATCTTTTCGATTTTATTGCATAAACAGCTAAATATATAAGTTCAGAGGAGCCGTTGCCTACTAAAATATTTTTATCTGTTAATTTGCCTTGATTTGAAGCGCTTAAAACCTCTCTTTCTGTATTAAGGTATTCCAAAATACTGTATTTAAGATCGACATATTGAGGATCTGGGTAATGAATTATATTCTTTATATTGCGCAATATCGTCTTCTTTATTCCAGTTGGCAATCCTAAAGGATTGATACTTGCGCTAAAATCAATTATTTCTTCTTCTTTTAAATTATATTTTTTGGCAACCTCTTTAATATTGCCGCCATGTTTATATATATCTTTCATAATAGACTCAAAATTAGAAACGCTGCCAAACCTATCACCTCAACTATCTCATTCAATGCTCCAAGTATATCTCCAGTAACTCCCCCAATCCTATTCTTAAGAAACAGGAAAGATATAATAATAAAGAGAATAGGAGCAATAACAACAATAAAAAATTGCAGCTCTAAAATTAAAATTCCAGATAAAACCAGTAATAAGGTTGATATAAAGAATTCTGTTATACCAACATTTTCAACAAAGCTCCTGCCTAATCCGCCCTCCTTTCTAGCATAATTGCTAAAGGCTGCTATAACAACCATTGACCATCTGCTAATAGCAGGAACTAGAAGCAGGCATGGAAAAATTAAGTTTAATGGAATATCATTTAATAATACGATTTTAAAAATAATTAAAAAAACAAGTGCCACAACACCTTTTGAACCGCAGTTTGGATCCTTCATAACAGAGAGTATCCTTTTTCTGTCAGGCCCTGCGCTAAATCCATCAGCAGCGTCAACAAATGCCTCCATGTGAAGCGCTCCAGTGATTCTCGTCCATGCCCCAACAATGATTACCGATATCAAGAGTGATGAAATATATTTTGCTAAGACTATATGCACTAGAGAAAGGAGAAATCCGATTAGAAGGCCCACTAAAGGGAAATAGGACATCGATTGACCAAAGCCCTTGGAATCGACCTTACCTTTACCGGGTAATGGCAATATTGTTAAAAACCGCACTGCTGTTATAATGCCATTTATACTACTTAGTACTTTTGAAAGGATTGAAATCATTGTCCTACCTTATGATAAATACAATAACTATATAGAGTTATTCATACGAATGCATAGGTCTGCTTCAATTAATAATTGAGATATATATAGCTTCCAATAAGAACAGAATTTCAATATATAGCTATGCAATTATTTCATCAAAATCAAACTGTATAATCCGATTGACTTACCCTTTTATCTTCATCGGTATTCCAGATACCATGAAATATACTTCTTCAGATCCGGCAGCAACAATCTGGTTACAAAAACCAGCAATATCCCGAAACTCCCTTCCAAGCTTATTGTCCGGTATCAACCCCATACCAACCTCATTGGATATAATGATTACTGTAGACCTGCCATTTTTAACAATATTAACAATCTCCTCAACCTTATGCCTGATTAACTTCTCATCATCCCCATTTATCAGACGAGCAGATACAAAAAGGGTAAGACAATCTAATACAATAACAAGATCTTTTGCTGTCTCTTTACTTAAAACAGAAACTAACTCTTCGTTGACTTCAATTGTATTCCATGATGATGGTCTGCTTTGCTGATGCAATAAAACACGTTTCCTCATCTCTTCATCTTCTGGTATGCAGGTTGCGATAAACAGCTTATCCATACTGTTTGATTTAGCTATTTCTAGTCCATAAGAGCTCTTTCCACTTCGCGAACCACCAGTTACAAATATTAGTTTTCCCATAACCTATATATTCCTTAATAAATTGAACCTCTTTTTAATAAGAGAAATATAATATTTCATATACTGCTTCATGAATGCAAAAAAACCGGCAACAACACCAGTAACACCAAATCCTATAGGACAACCACTATTGCCACAAACAGGACACAGGCTAAAAAGTGAAAAGGAATTCTCAAGATATATCTTTATATAAAATACTGTTGTACAATGGTTAGGGATTCTTCGAAATCAGCTTCGGAAAAAATCTCCATTGTCAAGACACCACCATACTTCTTCTCCTTTAATATCTCACTTATCCCCATCAACAATCTTTTATCAATATGCCTTATAGATACATGATCTCTTTCCTTATCAACACCGTGTAAATGTATCACCCTGGTACTATCTATATATCTATTTAGATGTTCTTCAACATCATTTCCACCAATAATTAAATGCCCAATATCTATACAGATTGAGAGATCGTATTCCGCTATAATGTCTTCGAGAAACTCAAAAGGATAATTCAAATTTTCG
>JAXHTB010000399.1:0-3525 GCA_034190185.1 Spirochaetota bacterium
AATGACTATCCTAGAGCTGAAGTTTCAGATTATGAAGAGGACGTGGCTGATGAGAAGCGTGACCCTGCCACTGTTGTTGATGGTACATTTGAGCTTCAAGATGATGATGTGGAGGTTGTTACAGCTCTTTTCGGGAAGAAAGCCTTAAAAAGCAAAAAACTCGTAATTTCACGAAAATATCCTAATCCGAATCAGAATGGTTCAACAAGAACATTTAAATTGGAAACCGACACCGAGGAATGCATAACCTTCTTGATCAAGAATGCCAATATTCCAGCTGATCTCCAAAGACAGCTAATCGAAACTCAGCAAGACATAACGACCATGAGACAAAAACTTGCAGAGGCAGAACAGACCGAGGAAAACACACGATTGTCTGAAATACTACAACCCATCGAAGAACACGGGAATAATGGGACTAGTTGGTATATTTACAATAAGCTACTTGCATCCCGAGTTCCTAAGTTTTTGTATTTTGACGAATATTATCAGATGAAGGGTCATGAGAATATTGAGGCCTTGAAAGGACGGCAAACAAGCAACAAGTTGAACCATTCTGATTATCCCATGCTAGGATTAATTGGACTTGCAAGACTTGATCTCGATCAACTTTTGAATCCTGCCAGTACTCAAGACCTTGTGAATAAACTAGAGGGCGCTGGTAATCGTCTCAGTAAAAAGGTCCTTCAGTTTTGGTCTCAGAACAAGCATGTTCAGATGCGATTTGACGTGAGACCAGCAAGACCAGAGGATCCAGACGGGATGACATCAGGTACCAATATCTGGGCAAATGTGTATGACTCAAGACACATGGTTTCAACCGTAAGCGTCAAACTAACCCCATCTTGACCTGAGATGAATCATGTGATATAAGCCTTCTATAAAAGGAGGCTTACATGAAAAACCAAGAGATCGATAAAGAAGCACAGTGGCAAGATCACATTAAGCAATGGAGTACAAGCGGATTAAGCCAGGCAGAGTATTGCAGGGTTCATAATCTATCATCAAGACAATTTAGATACTATAAGATAAAGTTTGAACAAACAGATAATAGCGATAGCGATCTTGTTGAATTAAAGAATGTTAAGTACAGACTAAATAATTTTATAGAACTTGTAACACCAGATGGATTGATGCTTCGATTCCGAGAGGACATACCTCCTGCACATTTTAGAAATATGATAATGTCATTGCGGGGATAATGCATGCTTGGAGATTACTGTAGATCAAGGATATTCATAAAGCCAGGCAGGACAGACTTCCGCAAAGCCATAAATGGGTTGTCTGGAATTATTGAAAACCAGATGAGACAGGATCCTCTTTCAGGATGCTATTTTGTCTTCTGTAATAAACGCAAAGACAGGATGAAGATTCTATATTGGGATCAGAATGGATTTTGCTTATGGTATAAACGGTTGGAGAAGGATAAGTTTATCTGGCCAATGACAGAGGAAGATGCGCAGGAATTATCAGGCAGATGATTACATCGGCTATGCTAAAATCGGCCTGAGTGAAGGTATAACACACGCAGGCTGCTGGGCTCATGCTCGCAGGAAATTTATTGATGCAGAAAAGGCTTGCGGGAGTAATGAATTTCTTACAGAGATCATATCTCTCATCGGCAGGCTATATGATGTGGAAAGATACGCTCGCGAAAATAATCTTGATTCAGAGGAGATATCTGAGTTAAGGAATAAAAAGTCACGCCCGGTGCTTGAGGATATTTATTCGATGTTGGCAAACAAACATGGTGCTATTCCGCCTAAGAATAAGATAAGCGAGGCTATATCATATACGCTTGATAACCGGGAAAAACTATTGCCGTTCAAGTCTTGAGATGCATTCAAAATTTAATATTGGGACAAATGATAATTACTTTGAATCATTATAAGTTTCAGCATAAAATGTTTGAATATTAAAATAAAACACTATCCCTTACTGAATAGATTCTAAATTATTTTTTGTGACGATTTGGTGATTTCTGACGCTTATAAGGCAGAGACCCTGAATTAATTTATTTTCATACAACAACAGGAGGATAAAATGAATAAATTATCATTATTCACAGCAGTACTGGTTTTTATAATAATTACTGTAGTTTCTGCAGGATGCAGCAGTGAGGGCAAGAATAATGGAGACAGCAATTACCCGGAGAAATCTTCAACCGGGACATTACAATTAAACGCATGGATGCCGAAGATATACCTGTCAGATAGTACTATTTACGCAGGGTATTCAATATGGGCAATGGAAAGGGAAACAGGAGTATATTTAATTGATGTAAGTAATCCGGCTTATCCTTCTTTGACTAATACCGTCAGTACTTCCGATAGTGTTCAGGGAATTGCATTTTGCGGAAGCAGTATGCATGTGCTGCATCATGCATATGGTATAATCGATCAGTGGGATTCACAGCTTACTGAGTTTAATTTATCAACTCTTGAAAAAACCGCCAGAGCAATTACATATGATGATTTTTGCAATGACATAGCAATAGGTGACGACTACGCATATATTGCTAACTCAAGTACAGATTCTATGCTTGTAATAAACCTGGCTACATATACGGAAGAGGCGGCATATTCCATGGGATCGGGCAGTTCTATTGTAAAAATAATCGGTAACAGGGCATATCTTGTAGGCTATTCGACAGCTCTAGAAATTGTCGATATTACAAGTCCCGCCTCTCCTGCTCATTTAGGTTCTGTGGCGAACCCGTATAATGTTTCCCCCAGAGACCTGTGTATTTTTAATAATTACGCATTACTAAGCTGTGGCTCTTATGGAGTTTTTATAATTGATATCTCTGATGAAACTGTTCCTAAATTTGTTACATATAATGAGGAATCCGGACTAGCTGTTCAAATTAAAACACAGGGTAATATGATTTTTCTTGCAGATCAGGATTCAGGTGTTGTAGTAATTGATGCGTCTGAAGGGATAGATAATTATGTCGTTAAAGGAATCTGTAAAACTGCCTACATTGTTCAGGGCCTGACTGTTTCAGGTAATTATGTATACGCCACAAGCCTTGCCGCCTCAATAGATGATATCGGTGTGTTAGAAGTGTTTGATGTTTCAGACTGGCTTAATTGATTAATACAAATAACAATAGAAGGTCCTTTAAAAATTAAGCTAATTTTAAACTAATTTGAGATATTATGCAAGAGTAGGAATATCCCATTGAACTTACAACATTGAATGGGATATTCCAGTAACTATTGTTTATAATGTATGCAGATTATTAACTACATAATATCTGTTTTCAATCAAATTGATCATTTATGCTGTTTCAGTTTGCATGATAATAGCAATTCTATCTAATTACAAATTCTCAATGATATTAAATCCTTTGTTCAGGGTAACTATTAATCTAAAGGCAAACTTGATATCTCTTAAAACTAAGATACTTGAATTAATTGAGGAAGGGCGCAAATTAATTTTTAGGGTACAAAAATAAACAAATGGTTATTAATTTTTTGGTTAATATTGTATTATGCCCCTTGAATTTATTCAAAAGAGAGG
>JAXHTB010000004.1:0-29199 GCA_034190185.1 Spirochaetota bacterium
AGAAGCGCTTTAGAAATGTTTACAACTGAGCTTACCCAAAAAGCCATGGATGGGGAAATGGAGCCTCTTATAGGCAGAGAAGATGTTCTTGAACGCACCCTTCAGGTATTGTGCCGGAGATTCAAGAATAATCCAGTGCATGTAGGCGAACCTGGTGTTGGGAAAACAGCTATAACCGAGGGTCTTGCGCAGATGCTTGCCAGAGACGAGGCGCCAAAGGCGCTTAGAGGTGCGAAAATATATTCTCTAGATATGGGGTCATTACTTGCAGGCACTAGATACAGGGGAGATTTCGAAGAAAGGATGAAGAGGGTGCTATCAGAGCTGGAAAAGGAGGAAAATGTAATTTTAGCTATTGATGAGATTCATGCTGTAGTTGGCGCTGGAGCTGTTTCTGGAGGTTCTATGGATGCATCGAATATTATTAAACCAGCGCTGGTCTCAGGCAGGATGCGATGTATAGGCTCCACAACCTATGAGGAATACAGGAAGTATTTTGAAAAGGATCGCGCCCTTGCAAGAAGATTCCAGAAGATCGAGGTGTTAGAACCTTCTGTTGATGAGACATATAGTATTTTATTAGGCTTAAGAGAGAAATATGAGGAATATCATAATGTAAAATACCAGGATTCAGCATTAAGGTCAGCTTCAGAGCTTTCTGCAAAACATATAAATGATCGTTTTCTGCCAGATAAGGCCATTGATGTGATTGACGAAGCTGGAGCTTGCGCTCGTATGTATTGCGAAGAAGACCTTGAACAGCTAATAACTGATTCTGATATTGAGAAGGTTGTGGCAAGGATGGCCAGAATTCCAGAAAATAGCGTTTCAATTTCTGAAACTGGAAAACTTCATCAGCTTGATACTGAATTAAAGAATGTGATATTCGGTCAAGATGAGGCTGTTGATCTTGTATGCGAGGCTATAAAGAGAAGCCGTGTTGGTTTTCGCGAGCCTGATAAACCGATTGCATCATTCCTGTTTGTGGGTCCTACAGGTGTTGGAAAGACAGAACTTGCGCGGCAGCTTGCTTTGATACTAGGCATAGCTCTTCATAGATTCGATATGAGCGAGTACCAGGAGAAGCACACTGTGGCAAGGCTTATAGGCGCTCCGCCTGGTTATGTTGGATATGAGGAGGGCGGCCTTCTGACTGAGGCAATACGAAGAACACCCTATGCTGTCCTGCTTCTGGATGAGATAGAGAAAGCGCATGCAGATATCTTTAATACATTGCTGCAGGTAATGGATTATGCCACACTTACAGATAACAATGGTAAAAAGGTAGATTTTCGAAATGTAATAATAATCATGACATCAAATGCTGGAGCAAGAGAGATCGGAAAACAGCAGGTGGGATTCGGCGATAGAAAGATATCGGGCGATGCAGTCTCCATTGCTGTTGAAAAATTCTTCTCTCCGGAATTCAGGAATCGCCTTGATGCTACAGTCAATTTTAATAATCTTAATGAGGATATTGTCTTAAGAATAGTAGATAAGTCTATTCGTGAATTTGAAAAGCAGTTGATGGAGAAAAAAATCACACTTGATGTCTCTAACGAGTGCCTCAAATGGCTTGCTCAAAAGGGTTTTTCCCCTGAGTTCGGAGCAAGGGAGATATCTAGGCTTATACAGGATAAGATAAAGAGTTTTTTTGTGGATGAGGCGCTTTTTGGCAGACTTAAAGATGGCGGAAGTGCCCGCGTTGATCTTGAAAACGACGAGATTATAATTAAAATTGAGGATAAATAAATTGAAATGATCTTCGAGCTCAGGAAGGAGATCATTTTCCCACCTGTTCATTTAGCAGACCAGAGCGGTATAATAGCTGTTGGCGGCGACCTCTCTCCTGCCAGACTTATTGAAGCCTATAGAAATGGAATATTCCCGTGGTATTCAGAAGGTGAACCAATCACTTGGTGGTCTCCGGATCCAAGGTTTGTACTCTTCCCAAAAGAGATTATTATTTCTAAAAGCATGAGAAAGACCCTCAGAAAAAATATTTTTCAAATTACATATAATAGATGTTTTAAAAAAGTAATACTAGGCTGTAAGAATGCAAAGAGAAAGCAGACAGGCACCTGGATTACTAATGAGATGGCAGAGGCGTATATCAGACTGCATAATTTAGGATATGCGCATTCAATTGAAGCGTGGAAGGATGGAGAACTTGCTGGTGGCATGTATGGTGTATCTTTGGGTAAGTGTTTCTTTGGAGAGTCCATGTTTACTAATGTGAGCAATGCTTCAAAAGCTGCTATAATAACACTGGCAATGAGAATGCAGGAACTGGATTTTTCAATTATTGATTGTCAGGTATATACAGATCACTTAGATAGCCTGGGAGCAAGAATGATTTCAAGAGAAGAGTTTATCTCAATAATAGATAAGTCGTTTTCTTAAGGGATACATTATTACGATTTTTTTCAGCTTCATATTTTTAGAATATTAAAAAAAATTTAAAGAAATTTAGAAAATTCTTGACTTGAATCTATTGTCCTTCATATTTGGTTAAACAATTATTTGATATTAGCGCGTTTCTCAAAAACGTTATCTTTTATCACTTTGGTTTGGGAAGTCGCTGATGTCTGTATCTTCGCTTGTTATTGATTTGTTTGTATGTAATAAATAATATACAAATATTTACTGATTAAAATTATTTTATTATAAATGAAACAGAGGGATTGTGATGGCTTTTCTGATGACCTTCATTATTTTGTTAATTTTTTGGGTTCTGGTTTCGGGATTATTTGATCCCTGGCATTTGCCTTTAGGCATTATTTCATGTGCTTTGGTTGCATACATATCTAATGATTTTTTTTTCAAGGATAAAAAGGTCAAGGGAGAATCATTCGGGGTAATAGCGCGTTTGATTGGCTATTTGCCTTGGCTCCTTTATCAGATCATAATTGCGAATCTTCAGATAGCATATTTGGCTTTGCATCCGGGGATGTCAAAGTTGCTGGATCCTCGTATAGTTAAATTTAAATCAAAATTAAAAAAAGATGGGGCGCGTGTCTTATTTGCAAATTCTATAACTTTAACCCCCGGAACTATAACAATACTTATTGATGATGATAATAATTATTTTGTTCATGCTATAAATAAGTCAATGGCTGAAGGTTTACCGGGTGATATGGAAAAAAGGGCTGGTAGGGTATTTTCGGAGGATTAGATGGATAATTTCTTTCTGCATATTTCAATAGTATTGGGGTTGGTGTTAATAATCAGTACATATAGGGCAGTGTTTGGCCCAACAGTATTTGATAGAATAATTGGTTCTGGTTTTATTGGCACAAAAGTAATCGTTTTGCTTGCTCTTATAGGGTTTATATTTAATAGAATAGATATGTTTATTGATCTTGCTTTAGTGTATTCGATTTTAAATTTTAGCGGAACGTTGATATTCTCTAAATATTTTATTAGAAAAGGAGATGAATAATGGTTATAGTAGCAAAGATTTTAGTAGTAGCTGGGGTTTTCTTCTTCTTTACTAGTGTAATAGGTTTATTAAGGTTCCCCGATTTTTATAGCAGAATGCATGCTACCGGTAAAGGGGATACTCTTGGTGCTTTACTTATTTTAGTTGGTCTGGCTATATATAATCTTCATCATGGGTTTGCCTGGCTTGATGTTGTTCAAAGTATCAAGTTATTGCTGATTGCAGTTTTTTGGTTGCTAGCAGGTCCTACTGCAACGCATGCATTGCTCAGATCAGCTTATAATTCTGGCATAAAGCCATGGACAAAAGATAATAAGGCTGTTGTTATAGAAAAGCCATGAAATAAGGAGAAGTAAATGGTCTGGGAATTAAATGTAATATTTTTATTATTTGCGGCAATTGTCGCTGTGGCTTCTATTATTATTAAAGATTTGTTAGGGGCTGTAGTGCTTATGGGGGCTTTTAGCCTGTTTATGTGTTTAGTTTGGACACAGATGGGGTCCGTAGATGTGGCATTTACCGAGGCTACTGTTGGTGCTGGCGTAAGCACGGCATTTTTTATTGTTGCTGTTTATAATACAACAAGGAGGTCAAAGGATTGAGAACTTTAGTTGGACTTATAATCACATTGCTGGTAGGTATTTTGCTGGTATATGGGACCTATGATTTTCCTAAATGGTCTGATCCAAATCAACCCGCCAGCCTTCATTTATCACCAAGATTTATTGAAGAAGCTAATAATGAGACAGCGGTGCCGAATATGGTAACTGCGGTTTTGGCCGATTACAGAGGGTATGATACAATGTTTGAGACTACAGTAATATTAGCAGCGGGTATAGGTGCTATGATGCTTCTAAGGAGGGAATTGTACAGTGGTTAAGAGATTTGATGATATAATAATACAGAAAATCTGCAGTATCATGATCCCTTTTATGCAAATTTATAGCCTGTACATACTTGTGCACGGGCACGGAAGTCCAGGCGGTGGTTTCCAGGGGGGGTGTGTTCTAGCGGCAAGTTTTATTTTGATGATAGTTGCTTTCGATATTCAGGAGATAAAGAGTCGTTTGACATCCAGACGTCTTCTTGGTTTCTGCGGCTTGGGTGTTCTGATCTATGCTGGGGCTGGTTTTGTTTGCATATTATTAGGTGGCAATTTTTTGGATTACAGCGTTCTTAGCACAATTCTGCCTGGTGGTCCTATAATGGCAAGATATTACGGTATGGCAATTATTGAAACAGGGGTACAGATAACTGTTATGGCAGTTATGATATCAATTTTCCTTGACCTTTCAACCAGCGGTAAACATGAGGAAGCATTAGAGGATTAATACTATGGAATTTATAGTAAGTAAGTTTAATTATTGGATATATATATTTATGATTTTAGTCGGATTATATGGCATGATGGTGAAAAGAAATCTCATGAAGAAAATTATTGGGATGAATATTTTCCAATGGTCTGTAATTCTATTTTATATTTCAGTAGCAGCAAAAAAGAATGCTACTGTCCCAGTCTTGGGCGGACACGGTATAGCGCATGATGTAATAAATGCAATAGATTATGTAAATCCTTTACCCCATGTTCTGATGTTGACGGCAATTGTTGTTGGAGTTGCTACAACAGGAATAGCATTGGCCTTGCTTATTAAAATTTATAACAGATATGGAACTATAGAAGAAGATGAAATATTAGAGGAGATGAAAAGATGATTATGGATCAGTTTCCAGGGCTAATAGTTGCTATTCCATTACTTTTGTCTTTGTTTATCATATTATTTGGTTTGATAAATAGAAAATTTTGCTATCCGATAGTTCTTATTGCAATATCAAGTTGTATTGTATTCGCAGTAGGTTTATTAAATAAGGTAATTTCAAGTGGCAAAGTAATTCATTATTATATGGGCGGATGGGATCCTCCTTGGGGGATTGAATTAGTTGTTGATCATCTTACGGCATTTATGCTTGTTATAGTCACAATTGTAAGTTTGATCGTAGCAATCTATTCAAAGCGAAGTGTTGAAAAGGAACTGCCGGGAAAGGAGCTCCCCTTTTATGTGCTCTTTCTCCTGCTCATAACAGGTCTTATTGGCACAGTAATAACTGGTGATCTGTTCAATGTATTTGTTCTTTTAGAAATTACTGCTCTTTCCTGCTATTCACTCATTGCAATGGGAAGAGATGGCGCTCCAATCGCAACATTTAAATATATTGTCATGGGGACTATAGGCGCATCTTTTTATCTGCTTGGTGTTGGGTATCTTTATCTGAGTACCGGATCTTTAAATATGGGGGATGTTTCCCAGTTGTTGCCGGAGTTATATCAGTCTAAGGCAGTAATGACAGCAGGTGTGTTTATGCTGGTAGGCATTGCTTTAAAGATGGCCATATATCCATTACATGCATGGGCGCCAAATGCATATTCTAATGCGCCGTCATCTGTAAGCTCTTTAGTCGCTCCCTTAATGACAAAGGTTGCCGCATATTTAATGATTAGAGTAATGTATACAATTTTTGGCGCTGAATTCAGTATTGAAGTTATACCTGCAACAGCTATTCTGAGTTGGATGGGCGCAATTGCTGTAATATTAGGTTCTATATATGCAATATCTCAATCTGATCTTAAGAGGATGCTTTCTTATTCAATAATAGCACAAATTGGTTATATAGCTATTGGAATAGGTCTGGCAAATAAATCGGGACTAACAGGCGCAGTGCTCCATATATTGAATGAGGCCTTTACTAAAGGGTGTGTGTTTATGGTAGCAGGGGCAATCATGTATAAGTTAGGTGGATGTCAAATAGACAGTTTTAAGAATTTATACAGAAAGATGCCTTTTACAATGACAGCCTTCGTTCTCGCTGCGTTTTCTATGGTTGGTATTCCGCCTACCTGTGGATTTTTCAGCAAACTGTATCTGATTTTAGGATCAGTAGATGCTGGACAGTGGGTTTTTGTGGCAGTGTTATTATTCAGCAGTATCCTGAATGTTGTATATTTCTTTAGGGTAATACAGATAGCAACTTTTGAAACTCCGATGCCGGATTACGGACGCGATAAGCCATATGACTTAATTGATATGGATGAGGTACCAATGAGTATGCTTGTGCCGATTATATTATCGGCTTTAGGAATACTTGTATGTGGTTTATTAAGTTCTGACATCATTTCTATTGTGATAAAAGAAGTCATCCCTATGAGTTTCTTTTAATATAAATTATGAACACACTCTTCATCTATTTAGGAGGTGGTTAATTTGAAATTAGCGTGGTTAGGTATATTATTCCCATTTGTAGGGATATTGTCAGTATTCCTGTTGTCAAAGATAAATTCAAGATTAAGGAATGCTGCAGCTGTATTTTTTCCTTTTTTGTCCGCAATATTTTGTGTAATGCTTTTGCCTTATCTATTTAACACAGGGTCTTTACCGATTGAGAGTACCTTTATTTGGCTTGAATTTCCATTTACTGTAGAATTTGGAATACTAATAGATCCTTTAAGCATTATTCTTGCAAATGTTGTAGCTGTAATAAGCTTTATTATTACTGTATATTGTTTGGGATATATGAAAGGAGATCCAGGCATAACCAGATTCTGGATGCTTGTTAACCTGTTTATTGGTAGTATGCTATTGTTAGTTCTTGCCAATAATTTACTATTGCTCTTTGTTGGCTGGAAATTGGTTGGTTTATGCAGTTATGGTTTAATTGGTTACTATTATAAAGATGAAGAGAAATACTGGATTGGCGGGCCGGTACCATACAACTTTTCAAAACCTTCGCATTGTGGATTAAAAGCATTAGTCGTAACAGGTGTAGGTGATATGATCATGTTAGGTGGTATACTGATTTTATTCTATTTTACCAAAACCTTAAACCTAATGGAAATCTATACAACAGCATCAGAATGGCTCCCCGTTATGGCTGAAAACCCGGGTCTAATTATTTTGACCAGTTTTCTCCTGTTGGCAGGCCCAATCGGAAAATCTGCACAGTTCCCATTGCATGAGTGGCTTCCTGAAGCTATGGCAGGTCCCGGACCAGTATCAGCTTTAATTCATGCAGCAACAATGGTAAAAAGCGGGGTATATCTTGTAGCAAGATTAATTCCAATATTCTATTATGGATACTGGGTTGCTGGAGTTGACGAAGCCTCTTCCTTCTTTATAATTGTTGCCTGGGTTGGAGTAATTACTGCATTTGTAGCTGCTAGTCAGGGAATTGTTGCATTAGAATTAAAGAAGGTGCTTGCTTTTTCTACTGTCAGTCAAATTGGTTATATGTGGATTGCACTAGGAATGGCCGGCTACAGCCAGGCTGTTTTAATTAGCGGAACAACTGCCGGGATATTTCATCTTGTTAATCATGCAGTATTTAAGGCTTGTCTATTCCTATGCGCGGGTTCGGTAATTCACGCAGCACATTCAATTTATATAGACGAGATGGGCTCTATGAAGAAATATATGCCATTAACATGGATTTTTATGTTAATAGCAGCCTTATGCTTAATGGGAATTCCTCCACTCCCTGGATTCTGGAGTAAAGATGCGGTATTGCTATCTTCTTTAGAGGGACATGCTTTAGTAATATTCATAATTGCAGTCATTTCAGTAGTATTAACCTCTTTCTATACTGTTCGATTTTTAGGAATGGTATTCTTTGGCTCGGATAGTAAACATATAAAACATGTAAAAGAAGAAGGAGGACATTTACACGAGGCTGATCGTTCAATGTGGGGAGCATGTGGAGTACTAGCTGTTTTACTTGTACTACTTGGTATAGGTGGGCCTTATGTTGAGCATTTGTTAAATTCGGCATTCAAATCTAATTTAGTAGGAACACTTCAATTAGGTGTTTCGGAAGGTGGAGGACATGAGGTAAACTATCATTTGATAGTTACAGTATTTTCTATACTTGCAATACTAATAGGCGCCATACCAGCCTATTTTTTATATATTTCAAAAAAATGGGATCCCGATGGTATATTGGAGAAATCTTCCATTTTACAAGTAGTTCGTCAATTCTTATGGAAACGGTGGTTTATTGATGCATTTTATTACAAGGTGTTTGTTGATGGTTCTTTAAACCTGGCTGGGATTGTTGCTTTTAAAATTGAAGAATGGTATGATAATTTAATAAATAGAATATTGCCAGAGTTAGTTACAGAACGATTCCATAATTTAGTAATTAGATTAGGCACTGAGAAGGATGATCTACTATTTAATGTTTCATATGTTCTTGTTATCTTTATCGGTGTGCTATACGTTGTGTTATTTAAAATCTTTTGATACTAGGTGTTTAATATGATGTCTCACATTCTATTACAGATTATTGTCGTTCCAGCAGTTATCTCATTATTTATTCTGTTAACAAGGCATAGGATCGGCAGAAAGGCTGGATGGATAGCTGGATGTAGTCTGATTTATACTACCTTGCTATTGATTTTTGCATGTGTACAAGCTTACAATGGGGAAGTTATAGTAGAGAAATACCCTTTTGTTGGTCCGGCAATTACCTTTGATCTTTTAGCAGATGGGTTAAGCCTTCCTGTTGCTTTGATAATAAATATCCTATGTACGGCTTTAGCCTTTTATTCAATACATTACGTAGAACATAGAATTGAAGCTATATATGGCGATGTAGATGAACGAACATTTCTAAACCATTATTCACGGTTTTACTCACTTTTTCTCGGTTTTCCTCTTGGTTTTATGGGAGTATGTTTTGTACAGAACCTGATAGGAATGTATTTCTTTCTGGAAATATTGCCACTGCCCCTCTATTTTATTATGGCCATGTTCGGTTATGTTGATCGAGTAAGAGTAGCAATGATATGCCTTATGTGGGCAGTAGTGGGAGCGTCATTCTTTCTGGCAGGAGCAGTAATAGTTTATTTCAAAATCGGAAGCTTTAATATTCCCGACTTGCATTTACTTGCAGGTGATCCAATGACTTTTTGGATAATACTACTAATTCTTATTACATTATTAGCAAAAATGGCTGTAGTTCCATTGCATGTTTGGATGCCTTGGGTGCATGCTGAACATCCTACTTGTATTGCAGGACTACTGGCAGTATATGCAAATATTGCCATCTATGTAATGGTAAGAGTACTGGTAATCCCATTTCCAGAGGATTTTAAGGCCTTTGGCACTGTATTATTAGTTTTGGGGCTTATTACAATGGTATATGGTTCTTTACTAACCATGGGTCAAATAGATGTAAAGAGATTTGCCGCCTGTTCAACCATAAGCCAGTTAGCATATTCATTGTTAGGGGTAGCTGCAATGACAATATATAGTATTGAAGGAGGGCTGTTCTTTTTTCTGGGGCATATAATGGGCAAGACAATCCTATTTTCTACAGCAGGCATTTTAGTATATACTACGGGAATTAGAGATATGAGGCAATTAGGTGGCTTGGCGCCAAAGATGCCAATAACAGCAGCATTATGGATTATGGGCGCAATGATGTTATCTGCATTTCCGCCAATGGCAAGTTTTCCTGCTGAATGGATAATGTTTACAGGAATTTTTGAAAATGGCCTACAATCAATGTCCATGGGGTTATTGGTTGCTATTTTTGCAGCTGCTGCAATTATATTGACAGTTGCGTATACTTTCAGGTCTGTTAAAATTATATTTTTTGGACCTTTAAGTCCAGAGTTAGACTCTGACAAGATCAAAGACCCACCGCTTTCAATGTCTTTGCCTTTACTTGGCATAGCAAGTGTATCTATAATATTAGGAGTTTGTCCGAAATTTGCAATAGATTTGTTCCATTCAGTAATTAGTGGAATAATTATCCCATAATATAAAGTAAAAGATAATATATAATTAAATAATATAATTTCAGAACTCATGTCATTTGTAGCAAGGTTACAAGCACCGGAAAATGTTATGTCTCATTATCAGCATTTGTAGACGTTTCTTTTAAAATATGACAAGGTTTCAAATCAATTGATACTCCACCGTGTATCTATTCACTGATTGTCTTGAGTTCTGAATTTAGAGAACCCTCGAAAGAGGGTTCTTTTGTAATATATTTAATTTGTGAGAATATCAATGAAAGGATCAAACTTGTTAATAAATTTATGGCGTTCCTGCATAAAATTGATTTACAAAAAACAGACGCTGATTAGTATCGATTACTGACGTTTCTAGTCGATTATATAAAGCAAAATTCTCTCAAAAGTAGTTTCTGCAGTAGCGTCATTTAGCATATAAAAGGCGGAAATAAAATATTGTTAAAAGATTGCTTATACAGAATAATTAGTTGATAAAATTAAAACAGATAATTTATTTCAGTTATTTTTCTTATTTTCTTTTTTCTTCTTAAAAAGTTCCGAAAAGTCTTTAAGGGTATCTTCTGTTAATTCAGATTTTAGAGCTGCTATATTTTCCTGCTGAATTTCTTCGTATATCTCTTTTCTATGAACTGAGATTTTTTTTGGCGCCCTTATTCCTAATTTAACCTGGTCTCCCCTAATATCTATTACGATCAGCTCTATGTCATCACCGATCATTATGCTTTCATTTATTTTTCTTGCTAATACTAACATAGACCTATTCCTTCTCCCTGAGAGCTTTTTTCATTTCATCAAGTATTTTATGCTTGGAGTGATATTTGTCGCTCAAGGAGATTGCCTGTCGACCGATACTGTTTTTTGGATTTATTAGTATTGGTCCCTGTAGGTTTGCGGTCATCTCTTTAGGATCTGTAGGGATAGTCACAATTGCAAATATTAGAAGTTCATCAATATTATCTGTACCCATGGGCTGAAGGTCAATTTCAGAGATCACAAGATTATAACTGTTAAGGAAATCATCAGGCATAATTATTACAAATGCAAGATCAGGCTCAGTAAATGCTTGCAACCACTTAAATGGCGAATTATCAATGGAATCTAAAATAACAAATCGATTAATAAACTCAAATCCTAATATTCCATCAGGAAAGTCAATAATCTGCTTTTCTGAGACCTCAATTTCGCCATAAGGTTTAGTGTTAATTTGTATCCCCAACTCTCATTCCCCTTCTGGAACGTCTTATTTTAATTAAAACAAAATATATTAGAAATCATAAATGTCAAGATAAATAGCAGTTCTTGCAGAAAAATGAGCAAATTGTATTATTATAATACGGTATTTGTAATATCTCACGCTATAGGAATGCACAAATGAATGATTACTAATAGTTAACTTCAAATGCTGTAGGAATTGGACTTGTTTTAACATGAATGAAGTATATTTATTGATATACTGGAAAAATATTAGTTAAGATGCACGTAATAATCTACAGATTAAGGTTTTGAACTTTGGGTTACTGGTATCATAAATGGTATAAAATTGCAACATGATTTACAGTATAATACAAAAGTTTACTTTCTTAATAAATATGTTGACTATATAGTTATTATTATGTTATTTATCAATCCATTATAAACTGTTACTAAAATTGTAAAATTCTAGAGCAAATTTTATTTAAGCCATAAAGGAGTATAACAGTTAGTATTATTATTAAGGGCAAATAGCTGCGTGTATAACAGTTCCAATGGGTAGACAATATTTTCAACCTAAAACATATAAATCTATTGTAACACAAATGAAGTTATCCGTTGATGAGTTTGATCAACTTCTTGATTGTCCACTAAATAGACAAGAATATGACATAATTCTTCGCAGCATATTATTTAATCCTTAGAATTTTTGAATTACACCATAATACAGCATAGATACTAAACTATTTTGCCTGTGAGGACCTATGTACAAAGACTCAACATCGTTAATGATGGGGGCGGTAATGATAAACAGTGCCCTCTGGGTGAGTGCCGGCAAGGGATAAAAAGCTTTGGAAATGCGTAAGCTTTATATATAATTAGCCATAAACCATAAATTGAAAACAGAGAATGATTACAGAAAAACAAACATTCAGGAGATACAAATGGAAAAACTTAATGAAGCAATAGTAAATAAGGCAAAAGACGGCAGAATAACCTGCAAAGATGCAAGACAGATTGCAGATGAACTGGGAATTGATAATTTGGAGGTTGGCAAAAAAATTAATGAATTAAAGATTAAAATTACTAAGTGCGAATTAGGGTGCTTTTAATATAGAAATAATGTTAAGAAAGATAAAATTAATATTTAGAGCCTATTTTTCAACACTCAATATGTCACCCGCTGTAGAAGAGATAGTTAAAAAAAGGTTTATTTCAAGAAAAGATAGCAAAGAAACATCGATCTGGATTCATATTTTGCTTTTTGTTGTAACTATAGCAACAACTACTTTTGCAGGTATTAGCTCAGGTGATACACTTGTAGAGATGATTATAAGCGGCCTTCCTTTTTCAATAACTATTATGCTGATTTTGCTTTCACATGAGATGGGTCATTATCTTGCAGCAAGACATTTTGGAGTTAAGGCAACTTTGCCCTTTTTTATTCCTTTTCCATCAATTATTGGAACAATGGGGGCAGTTATAAAAATAAAATCTCCAATCAATGATAAAAGGGCATTGCTCTACATAGGAGCATTAGGCCCTATAGTAGGTTTTACCTTAAGTCTAATTGCATCAATAATCGGAATTTATCTATCTGATATAAAACCGCTTCCTGATACTATTGGCAATGGGTTAGTGCCAATATTCGGAGACTCGCTTATATTTGCGACTATTACAAAAATAATCCATGGAGACATACCCGCAGGGCACGATATCTTTCTCTCTCCCTATGCATGGGCTGGGTGGATAGGAATGTTGGTGACAAGTCTAAATCTTATGCCTATGGGGCAGCTTGACGGAAGTCATATTGTATACGCACTTATTAAAAGAAAACAGCTTATTTTCGGGTGGATTACCTTTTTCGGTTTGATTCTGCTTTCATTTTTTTGGTTAGGCTGGATAGTGTGGATTATTATGGTTTTGCTTTTCCTGATGATTGGCCATCCAAATATTGATGATGACAGGAACCTATCCACAGGAGAAAAGATGATAGGTTGGAGTTGCGTTGTAATGTTTGTTATTACATTTATACCTGTTCCGGTACAGCTGATATAGTAGTTGCGAGTTGCGAGGTGGGGATTCATTGATATCAGATATTGAGCTTATATGCGCGGATCGCATCATCTGAATATTTGAAGGAATTTGGGAAAAACTATTATAACGATCTCGCCTATTATAATTTTTAGGAAAATATAGAACCGGCTTCTATTTTTGAAAAATCATTAAAGGTGCTAAATCTTATTAAATCCCTGTAATTTTGTCATGGATAATGACTTCTGTAATATTCCGCTTTATTCTATATCTTTGATCGGAAATTTATTTAATGATCTTAATTGAAAAAGTGTGCGTATGATGTTATCCGCTTTTTCAAACAAAATAACTATCGGTGGTGTGAATGGATATATCCTGACGGGATTAGTCCGGAGTGCGTTAAAATTCTAAAATGATGAGACAGATTACCAGTCATTCCACCTTGCCGCCAACAGTAGAAGTGGCAAGCTGGGATACCGTTACACAAGAGCAATCATCGTTTATACCGATCTCATTTTACTAAAACAGATAATCAAGCGCTTCAGATATATTTTTTACTCCAATTACCTCTCCTTCAAATCTATGCAAAGCTTCTTTAGAATCATTTTTTGAAATGATAATTTCCTTAAAACCTGATCTGTTGAATTCATTTATCCTTCTTAGGCACTGAGATACAGGACGTATTTCCCCAGAGAGTGAGATCTCTCCAAGAAAACCTATATCTTGCGTAATTGGGATCTCCTTCAGACTGGAGGCTATAGACATTGCTATAGCAAGGTCAGAGGATGTCTCATTTATCTGAAAACCTCCGGCTACATTTATGAATACATCAAAAGAGTTGAGCTTTAGTGATCCATGTTTTTCTAGAACTGCAATCATAAGGATTAACCGATTCAGATCGAGTCCGTCTGCCATTCTTCTGGGATTTGGAAAGCTGCTAAAGGAAACAAGTGATTGAACCTCAAAAAGAATTGTCCTTGTGCCCTCAAGCGCTGCTGATATTGCACTGCCTGGTGAGCTGTAGTATGAATCCAGAAATATACTGTTTTTATCCTTTACCTCTATAAGCCCCTTTCCAGTCATTCTGAATATTCCAATTTCATTGACTGAACCAAATCTGTTTTTAAATGCCCTTAGTATCCTAAAATCCTTAGAAAAATCTCCCTCAAAATAGAGTACTGTATCAACCTGATGCTCAAGTATTTTGGGACCTGCTATAGCGCCATCCTTAGTAATATGCCCAGTAATAATAATGGGTATACCAGTTTTTTTAGCAGCAGCTACAAGTTGTGCTGTAGATTCTCTTATCTGTCCAACAGAACCAATAAGTCCCTGAATTTCCGAAGTAAATAACGTCTGGATAGAGTCAACAATTACACATTCAGGTTTATTTGATAAAATAAGTTTTATTATTTCCTCCACTTGGGTGTTTGATGAAATATAAATGCTGTCAATGTTTAATCCTAATCTTGTAGCTCTAGAACGAATTTGAACAGGAGATTCCTCACCTGCAACATAAAGTGTATGAAGTGAATGGGAAATTTGAAGAGCAAGAGTGGATTTGCCGATGCCAGGCTCCCCACCGATTAAGATGATAGAACCCGGAACCATCCCGCCGCCACATACTAGATCGAATTCGCTTATACATGTTTTTATTCTATCAACTTCATCAAACTCTACCTCTGATAAAGGAACTACTACAACATCTCTGCTTCCATATCCTGTGGTTTTTTTATCTGTTTCAACTATGACATTCCATTCATTACAATTTGGACACTGACCAAACCATTTGGGGAATTCTGTTCCACATGATATGCAGATATAGGAAAATTGTTTCTTCATTTAAACTATTTTCCAATAATCATTTTTATTGAAATGATCAGAAGAACTATACCAAATATTCTTCCAAGGAGTTTTGCATCAATAGTTATAGCGATCTTAGCTCCTATAAAACCTCCAATAACAAAGCCCAAAGCAATAATAAGGGCTACTGGGATATTTACAAAATCATTTTTATAATATTCATAAGCTGCAAGTATTCCAATAGGGGGTATCATAGCAGCAAGAGTTGTGCCTTGTGAAAGATGTTGATTGAAATTTAAAATCATAATAAGCGCAGGTATCATAATAATTCCGCCGCCAATACCGATAAGACCGCTTAGAGTTCCTGCAAGTAAACCAATAAATATTGAAATAATATACATTATACCTCCATTATTTGAATTAAACATTATATAATTACTACCAAGATGAACGGGATAGGAAAAATGGATTCGTACCATAAGTTATACCTGCTGTAACTGATCCCTACATGAACAGGAATGACTCCAAAGATCTATTCCTGTATTTGATTCATTGCACTGATCCTCCACAGCTAATTTATGTGAAATATCGGCAATTTCTGTTGGTTAATAAATTCCAAATTGTAAAGTGTATATTTGTCCTGAAATCATAAAACCAGACCTCTTTTGTCCACGGATGGTTGCTTCTTTTTTGTTTTCAAAAAAGATCACATTGGACTTGACTCCTTGGTCATAAAAAATGCTTGTTTGTAGCCTAAGGATAGAGTATAGGTTGTTGTTTTCAAGGAGTTTTTGTCGAACCGTTTCCCCAGCACCTCCTTCAAAGATCACATTATCCGGGATTACCTCAGCTGCCGGTCACGTCCAAATGATTGCATATAATAAATGTTTGAAAAATATCGTAATCCTATCAGAGTTATTAAAAGCTAATAACAACAATAAAAAGGAGGAGTACGATGCTTGCAGAAGAAAGTAATATAGTCTTACAGAAATTCAATAAAAAAATATTAATTCAAGAATTGACGAAATATTAGTGCAGTACGAAGATTTTATAAAAGCAACAATACATCATGTATTAGAAGACTAAGTCTGTGAGTCTTTTATAGACTTTATGGGCAATCGAGGTAGAGTAGATTTTATTCAAAAAGATGATGAAAAAAATAATGAATTACTGTGTCCTGGTAGTCAGTAGAAGAACAAAAGTAATGTTTGCTCTTGACAGTGAATATGGTTGTTAATATATTGATGTGAGTCGTTCATGATCAGAATGAACGCTGGTCATGGAATATTCGCTGGAAGAAGAAACAATTAACAGGTAATGCTTTGGTGGATTTTTACACTGTCAGAAGATCATAATGTTTATATGCCAGAAGGGTGAAACAAAGATTGTTTAATAAATAAATTCGTCTGCTGATTTATCCATCATGAATACTAATTATGGCTTGTCAGTACTGAATTGTTTATTAAATTCATTGGTGTTCCCTCTTGAATCAACCCTCTTTTATTTTTTAAATTATATCTGTCAATTACTTCATCTTGTAGAAGAAATATCTATTCTAGTTTAATTTTCCCCGATAGGTATAATATACAAAGGATGCTCTTCTTTTGACATATTGAGGATTTTTCTTACTTTTTCATCATTAAAGGCTCCTACAACTGCTGTGCCAAGATTCAAGGAAACAGCTTGCAGATAAATATTCTGAGCAGCATGTCCTGCCTCCATATGTACATATCTAATACCCCTATCACCGTACTTTTGAGTAGTTCGTTCATAAACAGCAGAGACAACAATAACGATAGCGCTTTGTCCAATCCAACTCTGTCCAAGAGAGGCGATACATATATCATCTCTTATATCTCCATTCCTTATTTTGATAAGTTCATGTTTATGGGGATCGTATTTATAAACAGCTTTTGTTACACCTGAGACATTACCAATTACTACAAATAGATCAAGTGGATAGAGTGCGCCTGCAGAAGGTGCTGTCCTTAAACCCATTCTTTGGATTGTAATTCCCTGCGCAGCCCAGACTATTTGTGAAACATCAGCAAGCGTTAATGGATCATTCTTAAACGCTCTTACTGATCTTCGTTTAAGCAAAGCCTTTTCGACTGAAGTTTTGCTATCATATTTTGGTTCAGGTAATTTAATTTTTTTATTGATAGATTTTTTATGCTCATTTTCATCTCCCATTGAATGCATTAACATAGAAGATCCTCCTATTCCCGCACATATCAATACTATTACGAAAATAATATAATCTGTTTTTCTCATAACATCACCATATGAGATTAAAATGGTCTAACCTATTTTATATTTTGAGGTCAAACGAAAGTAAATTTATTTTAACACACTAAACCGATTATACTGTTATGGATCTGAAGTTCAAGATTTATTAATTCTAGTTTATAATTAGTAGTATGAACTACATTATCAAATAAATTAAATATGTTTTGTGATGTTACAGCCACAATCCTACAGCATGATAACAAAAAACAGCAATTATGTCAATTGAAATAGAATCAAAATTAACTCCTGATTGCATACTCAGCAAATGTGTTTTTCAATCTGTATATTCTATAGCGCAGCCCAAGGTCGCAACCAAAGATCGATAAGGATTTCATATTCCTATAAATACTAAGAAGACAAATGGGGAAATGGATTAAGCGAATATTATAAATCGCTAAATCAATTATTCGGTACTATTGCAAAGAAATATAAAATGCCGCTGATTCGTATGCCGCTTGAGTTTTTTATGGAAATTCTGAGTGAAAATGATTTGACGATTGTAATATTAAAGCATATTGATTATTATCTAGGACTTTTTAATGTTGATTAACCTTATGATTTTGTACTTTATTTTATCTCACAGATAAAAGTACCCTTATCTTCAGTAAAATGTAATCTGTGTAATATAAAAGGGATTGGAAAAAGAACTGAAAGTATTATTTTAGAAATACTTAAAATGGGAAGCTCTTCCCTTTAAAAAATGTTAAAATATAGATAATTATAAATGAGTGTGACCAATTCACATGCGTTACAATGTATAAGAATAATCGCTATGTAATACTGGTATCGGCGCGAATGGTAGCATCTCATTATTCAATTATCCCACAATTTATAGCCATATTTAAATGAATTTATAAGGTAAATCTATAATGCCGATTAAAATAAAAAAAGTTAAGTTCTTGAAAAGTGCAAGCAGTGTATCCGGATTCCCTCAATATTCCTATCCAGAGTTTGCATTTATGGGAAGGTCAAATGTGGGGAAGTCATCTCTTATAAATATGGTTACAGGCCAGAAGTCGCTTGTTAAGGTCGGCTCTAAACCTGGGGTAACAAAGACAATAAATTTTTTTCTGCTTAATGATAAAATATCTTTGGCAGATCTTCCAGGTTTTGGTTACGCAAAACTTCCGGGAAACATAAGAAAAACCTTTTTGCCACTTATCAAGGATTATATAAAAATCAGGGATAATCTTAAGCTTGGGTTTCTACTTGTTGATATTAGAAGGGAGCCTGCGGGCTTTGAAAAAGATATTATAACATTCTTAAGCGAAGAGGAAATTCCTACAGCAATTATAGCTACAAAATGTGATAAATTATCAAAAAACAAAATAATGCATAGTGTTAAAACAATTGCTGTTAATCTGGAAATCGATGCTGAATCGATCTTTGTAACATCCTCACATTCAGGGCTGGGTAGAAATGAGATGCTTAATTTGATTGAGGAATATAGTTGATATTCACTCCAGCCGACAAAAACCTGCAGTTTTTGCGGCTGAGCTCAAGCGATCATTCTCTATGCTTTAGGATAACCTATATTATAATTATTAAAAACGTCCCTAGTTAGCGAATATATGATAAAGTGAAAATTCATAAAAATCATGGGAATGCGTTGATAATGGATAGCATAACAATAAAAAATGTAATAAAAGATCTGGAAACGGCAATAGGGAAAAGGAAAGTTGTCTATGATGCTGATATTATAGAAAAGTACTCTAAAGACGAAACATCTGATCTGTATCATTATCCAGATATTGTTGTTAGAGCCGGCGCGACTGAGGATGTTAGCAAAACGCTCAGTATATGCTCTAAGTATATAGTACCAGTTGTAGCAAGAGGAGCAGGTACTGGCGTTACAGGTGGAGCTGTTCCTGTTCAGGGTGGTGTTGTGCTTTCTCTTGAATTGATGAATAGAATCATTGAAATAGATAGGGAGAATATGGTTGCTGTAGTAGAACCTGGCGTTATTACAGGCGACCTGCAAAGGGCTGTACAGAAGGAGGGAATGATGTATCCGCCTGATCCTGCAAGCCTTGATTCCTGTTCTATCGCAGGCAATGTGGCAGAGGGGGCAGGGGGACCAAGGGCTGTAAAGTACGGAACAACTAAAGATTATATAATTGGTTTAGAGTTTGTTCTACCAAATGGAAGTATTATAAATTATGGTGGTAAAATTGTTAAGAATGCTACTGGATATAATTTATCAGGAGTTCTTGTTGGCTCAGAAGGCACTCTAGCAGTAATAACTAAAATATTTCTTAGGCTTATACCTTTGCCATCCCATTCATTAGATTTTCTTATTCCTTTTAAGAATATAGATGATGCAGTAAAAAATGTGAATAAAATAATTTGCAGCAGAATTATTCCATCAACAATTGAGTTTATGGAGGAAGATTCAATAAAACTCGTCTCAGAATTTCTGGGAGGAGAGATGCCCTTTCCTGATGCAGGCGCTCATCTTCTTATTCAGGTTGACGGCAACTCCGAAGAGGATCTATTGAAAGATCTGGAAAGTATAACAGCCTGCGTAGATACGGATTACGAAATTATAGTTGCCCAGAGCAGATCTCAGAGCGACCGGATATGGAAAGCAAGAAGATCGATGAGAGAAGCCATTCAAGAAAAAAGCCCAATTTTTTTAGCAGAGGACTGTGTAGTACCAAGGTCAATGATTGCTGTATTCCTCAGAGAGGTGAAGGATTTTCTTAACACTCGAAATTTAAGTTCTGTAATGTTTGGTCATGCTGGAGACGGCAATGTTCATATAGATGTATTAAAGAAGGATATTGATTATGTTGAATGGAAGAAGATGCTTCCGGAATTAAAAGAAAATATATATAAGATAGCAATTAAACATGGAGGCACAATTTCAGGTGAGCATGGGATCGGTTATATTAGAAAAGATTTCCTTTCTCTTGCGGTTAGTAGGGATGAAATAGATCTGCTAAGAAGGATCAAACATGCCTTTGATCCGGATATGATTCTAAATCCTGGTAAGATATTTTAATAAATGCTGCACAAAGTAGTTTGAAATAACTTATATATTCTGGAGTGTTAATATGAGCAAAGCAAAGATAGGAATAATTGGAGGAACCGGCATCTACGAAATTGAAGGAGTTGAGATAGTTGAAGAGCTTACTATTGATACACAATGGGGAAAGCCTTCTGATTCAATTATTGTAGCAAGAGTTGAGGGGGTAGACACTGCATTTCTCCCAAGACATGGACGCGGCCATGTGTACCCCCCTCATCAAGTAAATTCACGCGCTAACATTGCAGCGCTTAAAATGATCGGAGTCGAGGAGATACTCGCTTTTTCAGCTGTAGGAAGTTTAAAAGAGGAGATAAAACCGCTCGACTTTGTGCTTCCTGATCAGATTATTGACAGAACAAAATCGAGGTCCAGTACATTTTTTCAAGATGGCATTGTTGCGCATATTGCCTTTGCTGATCCTTTTTGCAGAAGATTACATCAAATAATTATTCCAGTGGCAAAAGAACAGGGATTATCCCTTCATAAGGATGAGACACTAATATGCATGGAAGGCCCAGCCTTTTCTACAATAGCCGAAAGCAGGCTTTATAAATCCTGGGGTGCTGGAATAATCAATATGAGCGTGATTCCTGAAGCAAAACTCGCTCGTGAGGCGGAAATATGCTATGCAATGATATGTATGAGCACAGACTATGATTGCTGGAAAGAGGACCATGAGCATGTAACTGCAGAAATGATAATTGCGAATCTCAATAAAAATACAAATAACGCAAAGGATTTGCTTATGGCACTTATCCCGCAAATGGGAAACGAGAGAACATGTATGTGCAATGAGGCTGTAAGGTGTTCAGTAATTACTTCAGAGGAGAAGCGCAATATAAAAACAGTCGAAAAACTCAGGACATTATTTCCTGAATATTTATGAGTATCATCTATATGGTGTAATTACTAAACAATATAATTTAAATAAAAATTATGACTGCTCAACTATATTTAAAATGAGGTGTAAAAAAAGGGATGTGGAGATTATTAAGATATGGAGATGATAAAAGTGTTTAAAAATTTCCTCAATCTCTTCAATCCCCTTATCTTTCACTTTTATAAAAATTTAAAATATTCGAGCAGTTAAGAGACAGCTGAGTAGTCACTAAAAACATTATTATCATTTTGTTAGAAGAATTAGTATTATTTATAATTAAGAACAGGACGACCATATGGCCGTCCTGTAATGGATTTATATTAAATCCCAAAAGCGAGTAAGGGATGGATAAAAGGATAATTCCCTTTTCAGGGAACAATATATAAAAGCATTCTCTAAGAAAATTATCCCAGAGTCGCTACTGCTAAGAAGTTGCCTTTATTTTTGTTGAATATTGTAATGTAATCCTTATATTCATATATTTAAAAAGCCTGGCAGATAATCGCTTAATTCAAGAGCAAATTATTATTTGATTTTATATTTCTTTTTAAATTTATCAACTCTACCGGCACTATCCACAATCTTCTGTTTTTTTGTATAAAAAGGATGGCAGTTTGAGCAGATCTCTACGTGCAGGTCTTCAACTGTTGATTTTGTATTTATCTCATTCCCACAAGAACATTTAATAAAAGTATCAGTATATTTGGGGTGAATATCTTTTTTCATATTTTTTCTCCTATATGTAATCATGAATTCATAGCTTTAAAGAATGCCTTATTGTTTTTTGTAGCCTGCATCTTGTTGACAAGAAGTTCCATTGCCTCTATTGTACTCATTGAAGAAATAGCCTTTCTTAAGATCCAAATTTTATTTAATTCCTCTTCATCAAGTAATAATTCCTCTTTTCTTGTGCCTGATTTATTGATATCGATAGCAGGAAAGATTCTCCTGTCAACTAATTTTCTGTCTAAATGGAGTTCGCTGTTACCTGTTCCTTTAAACTCCTCAAAGATAACCTCATCCATCCTGCTTCCTGTATCAACAAGGGCTGTTGCAAGCACTGTTAGGCTGCCTCCTTCTTCAATATTTCTGGCAGCTCCAAAAAATCTTTTAGGCTTATGCAATGCGTTCGAATCAACTCCACCGGAAAGGATTTTCCCGCTTGCAGGCACTACTTGGTTATATGCTCTTGCGAGCCTTGTTATAGAATCTAGCAATATTACTACATCTTTCTTATGCTCAACGAGTCTTTTAGCCTTTTCCATCACCATTTCAGCTACTTGAACATGTCTAAATGCAGGTTCGTCAAAGGTTGATGATATAACCTCGCCCTTTACAGAGCGCTGCATATCTGTGACTTCTTCCGGCCTTTCATCTATCAGAAGAACGATTAAAAATATATCTGGATGATTAGTTGTAATTGAATTAGCTATTTTTTGGAGAAGAATTGTTTTACCAGTTCGAGGCGGCGCAACTATAACCGCTCGCTGTCCTTTGCCAAAGGGTGTAAGAATATTGACAATTCTCATGTCAATATTTTCAGAAGTTGTTTCTAACATAATCCTTTCATCAGGATAGAGAGGAGTAAGGTTGTCAAAGAAAACTCTTTTTTGGAGATTATCTGGATTTTCAAAATTAACAGCCTCTATTCGTAATAACGCAAAAAATCTCTCGTTATCTTTTGGTGGTCTAATCTGTCCAGTTACTGTGTCACCTGTTCTTAAACCAAAAAGTCTAATTTGTGAAGGAGAAACATAAATATCATCCTGTCCGGGTAGATAATTGTAATTTGTTGATCTTAAGAATCCATAACCCTCACTTAAGACTTCTAACACACCGCTTGAAAATATCAGTCCACTCTTTTCGGTTTGCGCTTTTAATATCTCGAAGATGATCTCCTGTTTTCTTAATCCGGTAACTCCGTCTACGCCTCTCTCTTTGGCTAGTGCTAATAGCTCGTTAATAGTCTTTGTTTTTAGTTCAGCCAGATCAAGACGGTTTTCATCATTGAATGAAATTTTGCTTCCATTTCCGTTGCCATTATTCTTTCTTGTTCCATTACTTTTGGGCTTTTTTTCTTCAGACAAAGTCCTTTTTGTATGATTTACAGAATTATTTGACTTCTTGCCTGTATCTGTTGTTTCCGTATTACTTCGCATGTTTCACCTTTTACATTATTTATTTGTTTCCATAATTAAATTATTTTTAAAATCAAATACATCAATAATTATAACATCATAATATATTTATTTCATCCTACAAAGTTAAAATCATACTTTGGATTGATATATAGTTTTTAAAATTAATTATTTTTATGATATATTTTCTATATCTTGTATATTATGATTTGTTGTATATGTGTGATTAAATTCCTGTTTGCAGGGTTAGTTGTCACTGTGAGTATAATGTTACTTGTGCTAGAGAAGAAGCACATTTAAACTGTTTAATAATAAATGAGAGACCAAAAGTATATTAAATCTCCCAATGACTTAATTATAACCGTAAATTTTATTTATATTTTTATAATTGAGGTTATTTAACTCCTGTTAAGCAAATAGTCATTTATTGTTACAAATGTTTTTATGATCTTTTTTAATGACTTAGAACTATAATATTTTTTTCCTGATAGGATGGTTTTTTAATTATTTTTGGTTTTATTAAAGTATCGTCTAGGTAAGGAATTTATTTATATTTATTTTTAATCTATCTACCTTTTAAATACAATAATAATATAACAGCTAAATAATATTTAGTCAAGAATTTATTTTTACTTTTTTGGGTTCCTTCTCAAATGTTTTTTGAGGAAGTAAAGAAAAAGTCTAAGGACTTATTTAAATTGAGGATGTTAGTCGTTAACTTAATTTGTAAAAATTATTTCTTAATGATCATAAAATTATCTATTTTGTTTATTTATTAAATTCTATGCCGAAATTGTCTACCTTTTTTTGTAAAGATTGTCGGGAAATTCTTAAATTTTTTGCAGTTTCCTGTAAATTGTAATTATTATCAATGATAGACTCAACAATCAGCATCCTCTCGATCGATTGCATCATTTCTTTGAGGGACATTCCTTTCATATTGATGCCGGGTAGCATTATGCCGGATTCTTCATTCAGGTTTTTATCACAAAATATCAGGAAACCAACAGGTTCTCCATTGCTCAATAGAGGGGCCTTCTCATAATATATTTTCATACTTTTATTATAAAAATATGTTTCCTTGTCGTTTCTATTGTTTGAAAATAGTTCGTTTTTTTGGGGTGCGTTTAATGAATCTTCAACAAATTTAATATCAATATCCCTTTTTAGTCTTCTTTTAAATAAATCTTCAAAATAACTGTTATAAAAAATTGTCTTTCCATCCTTGTTTATTGCATATAAAGCGCGTGGAATATGCTCTAAAATAAGATATATCATCCATTCTAGTATCTGATCCTCCTTTTGCTTTTCAATCTCATTTATAATATGGTCTTGATCTTGGGCTTGTTCACAAGCTGCAAAAAGTTTTAGTCTTGTCCACTTGCCATGAATTTCCCCAAATAAATTTATTACTATAAATTCCTTGGTATTCATTGCATAGGGAAGGACCTCGTCCAGTGTCATCTTTCTGGCGACCTTTGAAATAAATTGATCTATCTTTAAATTATTTACTCTTTCAATATCGCTTAATTCAGCAATTACATCTTCCTTTTCTAAAATGCCAAGCAGGACGCCACGGCGAGAAATTACCGGAATAATAGAAATGCTATTTATATAAAATATTCTTACAACATCCTCAGGTTTTTTGCCGTCAGGATTGTATGGATTTTCTTCAAATTCTCTTAGGCGTTCCTCACTCTCTTTTTTTTTGTCGGTCATTTATATCCCCAGCACATCGAACATACTGTATAATTTAGGTGTTTTTCCAACAATATATTCTAAACCTATTACAGCGCCCCGCGCGAATGTTTGCCTGCTGGTCGCTCTATGGGTCAGCTCAATTCTTTCTCCCATTCCTGCAAAGTAGACTGTATGCTCTCCAACGATGTCCCCCCCGCGCATTACTGATACTCCAATTTCGTTATCAGCTCTTTCATTAGTCCTTCCAGTTCTGTCATAGGTAGCTGTAGTGTCAGCAAGTTCATTTATAGAATTTTTTACAATATCTACTAATTTTTTGGCAGTTCCTGAAGGCGCGTCTTTCTTAAATCTGTGATGAGCTTCAAATATTTCAACATCAAAACCACTATTTAGGGTTTTAGAGACAATTTCAGTAAGTTTGAACAGAAGATTTACTCCGACTGACATGTTAGGAGAAAAAAGAATAGGAATGTGTTTTGATGCCTCTTCAATTTTACTGATTTCATTATCAGAAAATCCTGTAGTGCCAAGTACCAGAGGGGTGTTAGTTTTTATTGCAATATCAAGGATCTCCATGCTTGAAATAGGTAAAGTGAAATCAATTATTCCATCAATATTTTGGAAGTCATTTTCATTAATTGTATTAATTGTAATACTAGGTTTTATTTTGGGTATTAAAATCGATATGTCCTTTCCAATATCAGGACAAGATCCATGTTCAAAAGCAGCGCCTAACAGATGGCCACTGTCTAATACAAAATCAAGAATGATTTGTCCCATTCTCCCGCGAATACCATTGATTCCAACTCTTAACATAATTTAACTCCATAATTTATCAGCGCATTTTTTAATTCATTCCTGTTATCTTCTGCAAGCGGTACCAAGGGAAGCCTTACTTCAGATGAGCAGTAACCTGCCATCTCCATTGCGGCCTTAATAGGTATTGGGTTAGTTTCTAGAAACATTGCCCTACACAACGGTAACAATTTATAAAAGGCTTTTCTTGACTCTTCATATTTCTTATTGTTAAAGAGTGATATAATTTCCTTGACTTTGCTAGGTAAAATATTTGAAATTACAGAAATAACACCCTTGCCTCCGATTGCAAGTAGGGGCAGCAGCAAATTATCATCTCCTGAGATCAATGAAATTTTTTCTCCACAGAGCTCGAAGGTCCTCATCATTTGTGATATATCTCCAGATGCTTCCTTTATCGCAACAATATTATCGACTCTGCTAATAAGTTCCTTAATGCTCTCTGGTTGAAAGTTTATTGCGGTTCGCCCGGGTATATTATACAGTATAATAGGTATTGAAACTGAATTAGCAATTGTTTCAAAATGATCAATAAGCCCTCTTTGTGGCGGTTTGTTATAATATGGGTTAACAAGCAGAACTCCATCCACTCCATCCTCTTCTGCAGATTTTGTAAGATATACAGCTTCCTTTGTAGAGTTAGCACCAGTACCAGCTATAACCTTTGCTCTGTTGTTAACAAGCATTACTACTTTTTTTATAAACTCCTTATGCTCATCAAATGAGACTGTAGGAGATTCTCCAGTTGTACCCATAGGCACAACACCATCAACATTACCTTCGATCTGCATCTCTATTATTTTTTCTAAGGCATCATAATCAATTTTACCATTTTTAAAGGGTGTTACTAGTGCTGTGAAAAGACCTTCGAACATCTTTTTACCTTCATTATAATTATAATTTATTACTGAGAATTGTTGTAACTACACAATTACTTTTCTACATATAAAAAAATATATATAATAAACTATTTGCTATTAATACAGATTATAAATATGAATAAAATAACTTATCCTCTTAGTGAGTTGTAAATCGTTATTCATCAGGATGAACAACTAAAAAAAGATGTTTTTGAAATATATTATTGTCAAAAATTTTCTTTTCAAAGTCAGCATCAAATAGATAAAGAGTTAGTATCCTTTTAGATTTTAAAAAAGAAACATCCTTAGGGTAGCAATATACTTTGATCGATTCATCAGATGTAACTATATGTATTTTAACCTTTTCGCCCTTCTTAAGTAAATGTTGACCTTCCCCAGCATCTTTCATCAAAGTATAGGTACTATTTTCGTATCCTTTAAGTGTTGCCATCTCCTCTTCTTTGATAAAGGATGAGCATGATGAAACAAGAAAAATAGCAAATAATAAAGTGATAAATTTTTTATATGACACTTTTGTTTCCTTTTATATTAATTGTTTTAGAAAATGGGAGATTCAAAAAAGAGTTTGTTAAATTCAAATAAAATAAATTTAATTGTTATTCACTCTAATAACAGCATAGCTCTAAACTTTAAGCACTGAATGTCAGCACTTATTTTCAAGTAAGTTCAAACTGATTTCGGAAGGAATGATAGTAGAAAATCAGTTAGTGCAATACAAACTCTATTGTAAAAATTTTTATCCATTGATATACACGGATAGTAACGGACTGTTCGTTCGGCTCGACTGCATGAAAATAATACAGTAATTCTAAAGGGAAAATCACTGTTTCATCCGTGTTAATCCATGGCTACGAAACAAACTATTTAATTCTGAAAACAGTTTGAGCTTACCAATCCTTTTAAATCTGTATTCATATGCGTCATAAAATCACAGTTAATCACCATTTTAAGTATAGGTAAACAAAAGGCAACTATTTTTAATAACAAGAATATAATAAATGACCATTATAAAATGACTTACAAAACGATAATAATCTAGGTTGCATAAAACTATCACCAGATAAATAATATTAAAAGCCGTAAGTTTAATCCTTAACTTGAGTAAAAACTCTTCGCGAAGTAACGTATCTTCTTTTCCACCATTTAGATGTTAGTTTATCGTGTACTACACCCCTATTGCAGGAATGCGCGAAGGTTCCAGGTGATGTTGCTAACCCTACATGTGTTACCTTTGACCTATTTGGAGATGCAGAGAAGAAAACTAGGTCGCCTGCCCTGATGTTCCTTCTTTTAATAGCATAACCAGCTTTACGCTGTCTTGCTGTGCCATGGCCGATAATATTATGAGGTACCCCGATTTTATTATTTATTAGCACGATCCGTGTAAAACCTGAACAGTCAATCCCGCCTTTGCCAGTTTTTCCTCCATATTTATAGGGGGTTCCCATCCAAGGTCTTATTGATGAATACAGATTATTTCTACTGAGTGTTTTCCAGCTTTTTGGAATTGCTGCAGAAGGTTTTGTTTTATATTCCGGAACAATACCTGCTTCTCTATCAATTTTTGTATTTTTTTTAGGCTTTTTAGGAATAGCGACTGTTCTTACTTTTCGGATATTAGAATCTGCCTGATCAGCATTACGAATGATATTTTTTAATACTCTTGGTGAATTTTCACGGACAGTAACAGCATTATGAGCGTTTTCAATGTTATTGATAATTTTCTGTGAATTCTGCTGTTTGACTGGATCTCCGATTATTCCTTTAATTATTGAAATTATGTTACTTGAACTTACTCTTGCCCCATTTGCAGGTAGTTTATTTAAAAGTAGAGTGGCAGTCTTATTTATATCAAGCATGGCTGAACGGGCAAGTATTAGCCCTCGTCCTCCAGCAAGAATTGATACTCCATCCCATTTCCGTTGAACTGCTTCGCCGAGAAAAGAATGTCGTATCTCCTCTGGTATTTCTGCTTGCTTTGTTTCTCGGTTATACTGTACCATCAAAACAAAATCTTTTAGAGGGATATCCCTTTGCGCAACAAGTGGTATTAGATCTTCAGCATCAAGGAAGGGAGCGCCAGCCTCATCCGCATGGTACATATATACAATTATTCGCGCTACTTCAGGAGGTTCCAGATGCTCCATCATCGCCCAGGGAATGATCCTTTCAGTAATATTTCTTA
>JAXHTB010000040.1:0-16178 GCA_034190185.1 Spirochaetota bacterium
TGGGTATTAGGCCAAATTTTTGCAATTTCTTTAAGTTGGTTATTCATTATTTCCTTCAAGATGCTCGATTATATTCATTATGGGTGAGGATATGCCGAATATAAATCCGATGAATATTATAGTGTACAGCTGCAATCAAACGGGCTTTATTGCCACCAATATTAAAAACCGTAAAATTTTCGACTTTATCAGCGCAGCGGGAGCTCATAGAGACATCGGATCACTCAGGGCAGTAGAGGCTTCCTCGAAAGAGACCTTGTGCTTTTGCAGATTTAATTTAGCTTTCTTTGTATCCCATTTAAATTTCATATATTCGATATTCTCGCTCAGATACTATCTATTTTTTAGTTCTATTTCAACATGATCCAAAATTTTACATGCTACTTCAACCTTAGGCATAAGAGATAGCTGAATTCTACCTCCGTTTTTTGTAAACATTATAACAGCATTTGTATCTTTTCCAAAACCGGCATCATTTCTGCTTACATCATTTAGACATATCATATCGAGATTTTTTTCTTTAAGCTTTTTTAGGGCATGAATCTCAATTTTATCAGTTTCAGCAGCAAATCCCACAACAAACATATTCTTAAAAGCGCTGTTTCCCTTCCTGATCGAAGCTACTTCTTTTAGAATATCAGGATTTTTTTTTAGTCTAAGCTGTAAATTTCTATTAGTTTTTTTTATCTTTATAATCGATTTTTTATGAGGTGTGTAATCAGCAGGCGCCGCTGCCATTATTAAAATAGAATCATGGGTTATCTCTTCAAGCACTGCATTTAATAAATCTGTGGTTGTTTCAATTGATACCCTTCTGTAAGCATTACTTTTAAGCAAGGCTTTATCTATAGTTCCATGAATGAATACAACTTCTCGTGCTCTTATTGAGGCCTCTTCTGCAATAGCGATTCCCATCTTTCCAGAAGAAGGGTTTGATATAAATCTTACAGGATCAAGCCATTCCCTTGTTGGGCCACCGGTTACGATTATCTTTCTATTTTTCAAGTACACTTAAGGAAACCTCATAAATTTTTTGAATATCTGCAAGTCTGCCAATACCTTCATCTCCGCATAGAGCCTCGCCCTTTTCGGGTTCGACAATTGTCACACCCCAGGACTTAAGGATCTCAATATTATGCTTAAGGGCTGGGTGATTCCACATATTTGGATTCATAGCAGGAGCTATTACAACAGGGCACGATACTGATAGAAATGTAGTGCTTAAAAGATCATCAGCAATGCCGTGCGCAAACTTGCCAATTATATTGGCTGTGGCAGGAGCTGTGAGTAAGAGCGACGCCCCCTCCTTCAGCTCTATATGCGCCATATCTCTCCTTTCATCCTGGAAACTGCAAGTGTAAACAGGATTGCCGGATAAATTTTCAAAAGTTAATGGTGTAACCATCTTTGCTGCATTCTCTGTTAAAACAGGGAAAACAGAATATCCGGCTTTAATAAATAAACGCGTAAGATCACATGCCTTATAGGCTGAGATGGATGATGTTACACCCAGAATTATCTTTTTCATAATCTCTTAAAAAGTCTCTCCAGGTCTTTTTTCTCAAGTCTTAATAAATAGGGCCTTCCATGAGGGCATCTAAGCTCATGCTCACCCTGAAATACCCTGTAAGCTATTTCCTTGGCATCTTCTGGAGAGAGATTGTCCCCTGATCTTATTGCAGAATGACACGCTATTTTTTCAACAATAATTTTCTTTATATCCTTAATATAATTATTATCTGTTCTTAATGATTCAATTACATCTAATAAAAAACCCTCAACATCTAAATTATTGGCAATTACCGGAATTCCCCTAATCACAATAGATCTATCAGAAAAACTATCAATATCAAAGGCTAATTGCAAGAAAAAATCTTTATTTTCAACTACTATTTGATAATCCTCAAAAGATAATTCAATTACAGTTGGGAAAATTAGCGTTTGGGTCTCAGAATCTGATTCTTCCGTAATGAGAGAATCGTAAATAAACCTCTCATGGGCAGCATGGAAATCGATAATATTTATTGCATCATCCTTTTCTGTTAATATATATGTATTATAGACTACTCCCAATATCCTGAACTCATCCTTATGCGATGAGCTTCCAAACTTCTTATATAAGCCTGTGACATCATCTGTAAATGACCTGTACGAAGTTTTTGACACAGAAAAAAGATTCATTGGATTATCATCAACAGTATTTTCATTTTTTTCAGTCCTTCCCCTATCCGAATAAGATTCATCAGTATATTTTTCACATCGATCTGTATATTGTATATATTCAGGTATTTGAATATCAGCGTTTCTGATGCAACCATTATTGCTTTGCTCCGGCTGAATAAAATTTGACACAATGTTGTGTGCTTGTTTACCCAATATTTTTTTTGACAAATTATATATCATACTATCTATATATCTTCCATCAAAGAACTTTACCTCCCTTTTAGCAGGGTGGATATTGACATCTACTAGATTTGGATCAATTGTTAAAAATATAAATGCAACAGGATGCTTCCCCTTTTCTGCAATACCCTGGTAAGCCTTTGAGAGATGAAAACCTAGAAATTTATTATCAACTACTCTTTTATTTACATAAAGAAGCTGCATTGAACGGGATGACTTCAAAAAATGAGGCTTTGATAAAAAGGCTGAAACCTCAACCTTGATATCTTTTAATCTGTCAAAGTAGAGGTTTTCAAGTATATTATTCCCGTAAATTTGTTCTATCCTCTGGTCATAACTCTCCACACTGCCAAGTGTCAGCTCACGCTTTTGATCAACACTAAAAGAAAAATTTATTTGAGGATTTGCAAGAGACAGTTTTATAAATATCTCTCTGATTTTTCGAAGCTCTGTGCTCTTTGCTTTTTGAAATTTTTTCCTTGCAGGTGTATTATAGAATAGATTTTCAACGATTATAGTTGTTCCCCTTGGACCTGCATAATCGCTGATCTCATCATTATCATTAAAATTTTCAAGCCTGGAACCGATCTTTTCATCTGCTGATTTTGTTAATACAGTCAATTTTGATATTGAAGAGATGCTGGAGAGAGCCTCTCCCCTAAATCCAAATGATGTTATCTGATCAATATCATTAATATCACTAATTTTACTTGTTGCATGATCGACAATTACAAGAGGCAGATCATCTCTGCATATTCCAAAGCCGTTATCTCTTACTATTATTTTTTTAAATCCGCTGTCATAGGCTTGGACTTCTATTTCTGTTGATTCTGCATCAATGGAGTTTTCTATCAGTTCCTTAACAACTGAAAATGGTCCCTCAACGACCTCTCCTGCAGCTATCATCTTCTTTACTAATTCTGGTAGTATTTTTATTTTACCCACAATTTATTACCTAAGACATTCATGATAGAATTACTATAACAGTTTAATTCATATATTTTAATAATTCAGGAAGGGTTTTCCCTGCCTTGCCCTCAATAAAAACATCTGTAATAAGTGTGGTTAAACCTGTCTTTTCAATATTCATTTCAATAATTTTAGCTCCTCTTTTTTTTGCAGTATGAGGGATGCTGCTTGCAGGATATACAACAGCAGATGTGCCTACTACTATAACTGCATCTGCAGATTCAGCTAGCTCCTGAGATTCTATTAATGCATCTTGCGGTATCATCTCGCCAAAGAAAATAGCGCTTGGTTTTAAAATTTTGCCGCATTTTTTACATTCAGGTGGTGTCCCTTTTAAGGTGAATTCATCTCCTTTATAACTACTGTTACAATTAAGACACTCTAATCTGCTCATATTGCCGTGATACTCTACCACCCTGCTACTTCCTGCTTCCTGATGCAGGTTATCGATATTTTGAGTAATTATTGCCTTTAATTTACCCATCTCTTCTAATTTAGCCAAAGCTGCATGTGCAGGATTGAATTTAGCCTTGTTTATAATATCTAACATTGAAAAGAAAAGCTTCCATATTTTCTTAGGGTTCTTTCGAAAAGAATCGATATGAGCAAATTCTATAGGATCGAATTTCTCCCATAAGCCACCTGGACTTCTGAAATCCGGAATGCCACTTTCAACAGAGATGCCAGCGCCAGTCAATGCTATCATCTGTTTTGAATTCACAATTATTTCTGCAGCTTTTTCATAATTTTCATTCATATTATTCCCTTTGATAATCATATAATACGACTAATAGATTCCTTCTGTCTTTATGTATAAATATTTTTGTTTATGCAAGCCAATTTTATATAGTAATCCTATCATTAACTAATGTCCTTTAAATCTATAATTTATTATGTCGATATTTAATTACCCTTGCTTTTTCAATAGTAATTAGTCCTTCCTCAACTGTATCATCCAGAAACGGCAATATCTTATCGATATTACTTTCAGTATCTACAATCTCTACTACCACAGGCATATCCTCAGAAAGACGTAGCAATTTAGCTGTATGCAACCTGCTGTTTGCACCAAAGCCCATTATTCCCCGAATTACAGTAGCGCCAGCAAGGTCTAATTCTCTAGCTTTTAAAACGATTTGCTCATGAAGTGACTTACCTTTGTATTGATCTGTTTCGCTGATGAAGATTCTTAATAATAGACCTTCTTCTGGTAATTTCATAATATTATTACCTCTTATTTAAAGGAATTGAAAATAAATCTTGAAACTATAAATCCCAAAAAAACTAGAGCAATGCCAAAGAAATTGCTAATTAATATATTTGACATAGCAAGTTTGACCTCACCATCTCGAAACAGGTTAAAAGTTTCAAAACTAAAGGTTGAAAATGTAGTAAAAGCTCCGAGAAAACCTATCAGGATAAAAATCTTTAAATTCGGTTCAACTGTAAATCTTTCAAATACTCCACCTAAAAATCCGATAAAAAAAGAACCGATAAGATTAACACTTAAAGTTCCCCATGGGAAAACACCCTCAAATATCCTATAAGTCAGTCCTGATACAGCATATCTTAGTAATGCACCAGCTATACCACCTGCTGCTATAAAAATAAACTTCAATAATTTAATCCTCCTCTTAGAAGAATCTTAATTAAGAATCTATCCCTAAAATCAAGTTAATATTGTATTGATAATCTTATTAGATTTAAATAATATTAATCATATGAGAAAAGAGTCAAATATTTTACTTTAAATGAATCTAATAGAATACATTGATTTTTTTACTACATAATGAGCAGAATACGCAGAAAATAATTTTTTGATTAATTATTCAGCAGATCCTTTTTGACAGAGTTTTGAGTATATAATTAGTAATAACGAAATGTTATCTGTAATTGTATTTCAGGAATATTACAGTGATAATAAAAAAAGGTTGATTATACATTTAAGAATATTATTAAATGATTTATATATTTGATCGATGCAAAAACTACTTTAAACGATATATTGATATTCAATTAAATATATTAAACCTTTCTGTAATCGATATCGACCTGATTTAACTAGATGGGAATATACTATTGCAGGTCCGTTATATATTATTGTACTGATTTTAAGAAAGAATATATCTAATTTATTGGAAGGAGATAAGAATGGATGAGTTTACAAAAAAAATGTATTTAGAACTAGAAAACAGGATTGAAGATAAATATAAAGGATCTGATTTTGAGATCCCTCCTAAATGTTGTATAGAGATGCAGGAACAATTTCTTGAACATGTGGAAAATACTTCTTTAAAAACAAAATTTCCTGTTTTAGAAAAATATCAGAATCCTATGCACACTATGCAGGGTGGATTTATTTCTGCAGCATTTGATAACACTATTGGACCTTTTTCTGTATTAGTTGCCAAAAAACCTGCTGTTAGTTTAGAATTAAATACTTCATTCATATCTCCTGTTACTACAAAGGATAAAGAACTCATTGTTGAGATATTCCTAATTTCAAAATCGAGATCATATCTTTTAATGAATGGAAATGCTCATAACCTTAAAGGCAAACTAATTGCTACATGCACTACAAGATTAAAGATAATTGATTAAGATAATATCTATAATAAACACATTATAGAGAAATGCATTATTATATTTTTTCTTTTAACAAAAGCATTATTTTTATCAATTTAAGTTATAAGCATTTAAAAGTTATTTAAAATATTATATTTTGTTGATTTAAATTTCTATCGGTTATAATTTGCTTTTAATAATTATTCTATATAAAAAAAGGAGGATTTATTATGGGTAAGTTAGATGGTAAGGTAACAATCATTACAGGATCTGGCAGAGGACTGGGCAAAGGATTCGCGCTTATGTTTGCTAAAGAAGGTGCCTCTGTGATTGTCAATGATGTGGATGATTCTGCTAATGAAGTAGTATCAGAGATAAAATCTAATGGCGGAAAAGCCGCCGCAGTTATAGGCGGAGTCGGTGGAAAGGATATTGCAGAAAAGCTGGTTGAAAGCGCTGTTAAGGAATTTGGCACATTAGATGTTTTAGTAAATAATGCAGGCATAATAAGAGACTCCATGATCCGCAAGATGGAAGAGAAACAGTGGAATGATGTTATAACTGTTCATCTAAGCGGCTCCTTTTTTAACACACAGGCAGCGGTTAAGTATATGATTGACCAAAGGATAAAAGGCAGGATAATTAACATCACCTCTTCTGCGGGGCTCTACGGAAATATAGGCCAGGCAAATTACAGCGCGGCTAAAGCTGGCATGATCGGACTTACAAAATCAAATTCTAAGGAATTAGTGCGATACGGAATATGCGTAAATGCTATTGCGCCTGCTGCTCAAACAAATATGACTGACTCAATGCCAGAGAATGTTAGAGAGATGTTTTATAAGCAACTAGCAGCCACAAGTACTGTTCAAAGAATGGGGCAGCCTGAGGATGTCGCGCATACTGCAATATTCCTTGCTTCTGATGATTCCTATTTTGTTACAGGGCAGATAATTTGCGCTATGGGATCAATAGGGGTAATATAAAATAATCATGCTTATCTTATAAACTGTTATATTGACATATATGGCATAACTGCAAAAAGTCAATTTCCAAATTACTAATGCTGATTTCTACAGATTACAGGCGATTGTTGCCGATTACGGAAAGCAAACTTTCCTCATAAGTAGTTATTACAGCAGTGCCATTTAAAATTTATAATACAGATGCAATCAGCATCGTTAATGTAAATAGAATATAAAAAACAACTTTTGGCAGGTATACTATATATGATATTCACTTAAGGAGACACGCTTATGTCGGAAGATTTATTAGTAGAGATGAAAAACAATGTAGCTATTGTAAGCCTGAATCGTCCTGATGTATTAAACTCCATGAGCCTAGAAATGCGTGCGGGTCTGGCTGATACCTTTGAGGGATTCGCAAAGGATGATAATGTGCGCGCTGTAGTAATTACAGGTAAAGGAAAGGCATTTTCTGCAGGTGGAGACATAAAAGGATGGAATGATCCAAATGATGAGAACAGAATGCAGAAAATCATGGAATTTGCTCATCGCGCTGTTAAGGCTATTTATTCATTGGAGAAGCCTATTATCGCAATGGTAAATGGAGATGCTGTTGGAGCAGGTTGCAATCTAGCCCTTGCCTGTGATATAATAATAGCCTCTGAAAATGCGCGATTTGGTCAAGTATTTGTAAAAATTGGTTTAGGACCAGATTGGGGTGGAGCATATATATTGCCCCGTTTGATAGGACTAGCCCGGGCAAAGGAATTGCTCTTTACAGGCAAATTGCTTGGAGCAAAGGATGCTCTTGAGATGGGACTTATAAACAATGTAGTTCCTCAACATGAACTTGAAGAGACTGCAATGAAACTTGCTGAAAAGCTATCTCAATCAGCAACCATAGCAATTGGAAAAACAAAGAAATTCTTGCACAAAGCCTGGCAAATGGATATAATAGAATCGCTTGAATATGAAGCTTCTATGCAGAAGGCACTAATGGATACAATAGACCATCAGCAAGCAGTTAAAGCGTTTATAAATAAAGATAAACCTGTTTTTATCGGCAAATAGATATTGTTAGCTTATTAAGTATTTGGGGATTATCTTTCTCTTGCTACCTGCTGACTGTAGTCTGATAATCAAAGATTAAAGCCTGTCATGAGGATTTATTTTTACCATCTAAAGATAATAGGCTTTTGGGTAAGAGGGGAATTAGCAAGGACAAGACCTTCACTCATACAATACCTGTATTGACTTTTATTTGCTATTATGATCATCGTATTCTTTTGAGTCAAAAGTGCATCTATCGATATTCAATATCTAAAGATTATTTTTATCCAAACAGAAAGATCTAATTACTATTATATAATAAAAAAATTTTTATTGTTAAGAGGTTATATGGTAAAAAAAAAGATAAATCCTGATGAATATATAAAAAAGGATACAATGTATATTATTGCAATAGCTGCAATAATTACTGGCTTCATCTTTGGTGTGATTTATAGCAAATATATATCAGTTTCAGTAAGATCAGTTGATTCATCAAGTCATACAAAACAGAATCGATTTCCTAAAACAGAGCCAGTAAACTTAATGGAAGATGATATTACCAAATTGGAAAGAGCAGCTTTAAGGAATCCAAAGAATGCAGAAATATGGGGGCAACTAGGAAACCTGTACTTCGATGCAAATCAGGTGCAAAAATCTATTGATGCTTATAAAAAATCACTAGAATTAAAATCAGATAATCCAAATATATGGACTGATTTAGGAGTAATGTACAGACGCAATGAACAATATGTAGAAGCGATTGCAGCATTTGAAAGAGCGATAGAGATCAATCCTAGACATGAAATATCCAGGTTAAATAAGGGAATAGTATTGTTATACGATTTTGATGATAAAGAAAGCGCATTAAAAACTTGGGAAGCGCTTCTAAAAATTAATCCTTCAATTAAAAATATAAGTGGAGAACCTTTGGCTGATATTGTTCAGAAATTAAAAAAATGAAAAAGTAGCAGTTGATAAAAGTTCAGATTAGAGTATGACCAAAATTATCAAGAAATGAAGTATTGAAGTAATCCTTATATCATTCATACTTTCGCATTAATGACATCTTCATATCATTGAATTTTCATGGTTTTTTAGCAGTACTTAAATAATACCTGCATAGTGCCCCATATGCTCTTATCGCTCTTTCAGGAGACGGAAAAACTGGCACGCCGTTTTTTTCAAGAACCTTTGTACTTTCTCTTACAAGACTGTCCTCTCCAATTACCCATGCTATTAAGGGTTTAGTCTGTTGCTTCTTTATATCACTTAATATATATTGAAAATCGATGCTCCAAACCTTCTGATTAACCATAAAGCAGGATAAAGCTAAATCTACATTTTCATCTTTCATAAAAGCGTTTATCGGCATCTTATATGCATCATTTATATCTAAGGGGATACCTACGGCAAAACAGTCTATGGGATTTGATATCTTAGCAGATGGAAGAAGGGTCGGCCGGATTTTTTCAATACTTTCCTTTGACAATTCAGAAAGTTTAAGCCCGAAATCACCGCAGGCATCAGCGACCATTGATCCAATACCTCCGCTATAGGTTACAACTCCCACCCTATTCCCCATAGGTCTAATTGGATAATCAAAGATCTTAGAAAAATCGATAAATTCCTCCATATCCTTTGCCCTAATGATGCCAGCCTGCTTAATAGCTGCGTCGAATATTGCATCATCTACAGCAATTGCGCCTGTATGAGAGCTTGCAGTTCGTAATCCATCCTCTGTTCTGCCTGTTTTAAAAAGAACAATAGGTTTTTTCTTAGAGACCCTTTTAGCAATATCCAGAAACCGCCTTCCTTCCCTTATGCTCTCCATGTATATGGCAATAACTCTTGTGTCCGGATCATCCTCCAGATATTCAATTACATCAGCTTCATCAATATCACAACAGTTCCCCACATCAATTGATTTGTTTATTCCTACATTCAGGGACGAGTTCATAAACTCCAGCACAGGACAGCAAAACTGACCGCTTTGGGCAATCATAGAAATCCCACTCTTGACCAGGTACCCTAATGGATAAAAATGCATGACAAGATTTTTATATGAATTTACTGGGCCAACTGCATTTGGCCCCATTAACCTAACACCCTTTTCCTTAGCAAAATTTGCTACTTGGATCTGCCTTTTTCTTCCTGTTTCCCCCGATTCTGAAAAGCCTCCAGAAACCAACAATATATTTTTAATACCTTTCTCTGCACATTTATCAATCATATCGATGGTTTCATCTGGTGGGATCATTAGAACTGCCAGATCGATATTGTCAGGGATATCCTTTATGGTTTGGTATATCTTCAACCCAAGAATTTCGCCTCCTTCCGGATTGATCGGGTAAATATCTCCTTCAAATGCAAGCTCTTTTAAATTTTCCAAGATAAGAAATCCCGGCCTACTTTGATTTCTGGAGACACCAACAATAGCAATACTCTCAGGTTCTAAGAAATATCTTAATACATTCTCCATCTCTATCTCTCTAGTTTTTATGTAAGTTCAATCTGATTTCAGAAACAACGATGAAGGCTAATCAGATTGTTTTATTAAACGTAAAGGTGCAGAGATCGCGAAGGAACGTAAAGAAAAGAGAAAAAAATAAAAATAATTATTCATAAGAATGAAAAAATTCTGTTACTGTCCCATAATTAATCAAGTTGAATTGGAGAACGATTTATTTCTTTGCTTTAACATAGATTCTGTGAAATCAGATTGAACTTACTAAAAAATTAATACGATAGTACTTTATCCTTAACATCTTGTATCATCTTCTCTGCGTCTGCTATTATACGATCTATTAATTCTTTGCATGTTGGGATATCGTTAATAATCCCAGCAACCTGACCGCAACCTATAGATCCCCATTCTAAATCACCTTCAAGAAATGCTTTTCTGAATCTTCCTCTTGCATGTTCCATCAGTTCCCAAGGCGATGCATTTTTTTCCTTCTTCTCTGCCATGCTTTCAGCAAATTTATTTTTTAATACTCTGCAGCGAATCCCTGTAAGATTGTCTGTTACAAGTGTGTCAGTCTCATTAGATCGAACTATCCATTCCTTTACATGAAGAGGGATAGGACATTCTTGAGTAACCATAAATCTTGTGCCCATAGATATACCTTCTGCTCCATACGAAAGAGCTGAAAGAAGTCCTCTAGCATCTCCAAATCCACCTGTAGCAACTACAGGTATCTTTACTCTTTCAGTAACCATAGGTAATAAGATTGAGCTTGCTATAAAACCTGTGTGCCCTCCTCCCTCAGTTCCCTGAACAATAACAGCATTAGCTCCATCTTCTTCTGCTTTTACAGCATGTTTTACAGCACCCATTGTTGGCATGCTAATTATATTGTGAGGTCTTGTCTTTTCAATTATCCTTTTGGGATTCCCCTTGCCGTAACTTGCAACAGGAACCTTTTCTTCAATTATTACATCAAGTAGATCCTCTAAAAGGGGATTTTCGGGCATGAAATTAACACCAAATGGCTTTGATGTTTGATCTTTTACCATTCTTATATTCTCCTTCAATTCATCAGGAGTCATAAATGAAGCACCTAGTATTCCAAGACCTCCAGCATTGGATACAGCAGCCACAAGTGGCGGTAGTGAAACCCATGCCATAGCGCCTTGAATGATCGGATATTTAATACCTAGTAGCTCAGTTAACCTTGTTTTCATATAATCTCCTTAATACTGTATCTTCTTTAGCATATCATCTTATTCAAAAAAAACATTTATTTCAAATGAGGATCAAGCTGGTGTTAGATGTTAAAAATTTATTAAAACAAACCTTGATTATTTATCAACAAAATTATATTATAGATTTGCATTTCTAAGAGATAATATAATGGATGTATTTAGCTCAAATCCAAAACCTTCTTTATCCTTACTGTAAAGAGCATTTACTTCCGGAGTCATAATATCGATGGCTTTAAGCTCAACTACCCAAAAGTCAGCATTTTTACTCCCGTCTACTTTGAATTCTTTAAATATTTCCTTGAGTTTCACTATTGGCAAAAAATAATATGGGAAATCTCCCTGCATTTCTTCTCTATAGTCCTCTTCAGCGACAGTTGCAATTTTTGTTAAAACATTCAAAGCCAATTCTCCGCTTATATTTGTTAGATTACTAAAAGCATTCTTTACAGCAACCTTAGCATCCCAGATGCCCGTTTCGATTGCATTTGCCACAAAATACTGAACGACCCTTAAAACCTCATACCTTGTATTAGGCTTTGTAAGTATCTCTCTTCTGTCTTCCCAGCATGAACTCCTGAGATCCTTCCTCCATGATGGAAGTATCAATCTCCATTGAGCAGCCCAGCCAAGAGCGTCCTTTATTGTTACTCGGGTATGCCCCTTAACCATAAATCGCTTTTCTAATTCTCCAAATGTGAAATTGCTTTTAGTTGAATCCGCTTTGAAATCGAACTCTAAAATTAAGGCAAGCATTGTAAGAATATCATCATTATCGATTTTCGAAAAGCTCTTCAGGGCATTTTTTAGATTATCAATATTTGCCATATACTTTCCCCTAAAAATAATTTTATTGATTTATCTTTAAATATGAATAACCTTAAGGACTAAGAGTGACTACTACTGAATAGAGGCATTTGGAAGAATGCTTAAAGACTATACCAACGATATCTTAAAAAAATCGGTAAAAATAGTGAAAATAAATAAAACTCTATTATATTGCCTTTTTTAATAGTATAATAAGGGATGGATTCAATTCAAAACTGAATCCCAGATCGCCTATTGTGAATGAAGCATTTCTATTATCAGGTGAAACAATTTCCATAGCTCTAAGTCTTTCTACCCATCCATCTACTTCTTTAGTCTCAGTTATATCGAATTCCTGTAAGGCTTTCTGGAATAGCGACATTGGCATAAAAAAATAAGGGAAATCTGCAAGCATCTCCTCTCTATAGTCTTCCTTAACTAATTCTGCTATCTTTTTTAATATACTTAAGCCCAATTCATTCTCTACATCTGACATATCGTTAAATATACTCTTGACAGCATATTCAGCATCCCATTCACCTGTTTTCACGGCATTATCTACCAGATGCTGAATAATTCTTAAAACATCATACTTCGATACTGGTTTTGTGAGAATTTCTTTTCTATCTCCCCAGAACATTCCTCTAATACCAGTCTTTTCCACAGGAAGTATCAATCTCCATTGAGCGGCCCAGCTTAGAGCATCTTTAATTAGTTCTTTTGACCGTGAGAAACGTTTTTCCAAATGTCCATAAGTGAGAGTTCCCTTTGAGGGATTCCGGCTTGAATCATACTCTAAAATTGAAGCAAGCATTTGAAGGATATCTTCATTATCTATGTTTATAAAACTTCTTAATGCATTTTGTAAATTCTCAACTGTTGACATCAACCCCTCCTATTAATTAAGTTCAGCATACTTGACCTAAAGATTTGATACTTTCTGAATTTAAAAATAAAACAGAGTCAAATATTTATTGAAATATTTTCTGAATAAAAGGCAGCGATGCTAGGTCATTAATTATCACTAAACCGCCAATTATTATTAGTAATACTATACCAACAAACTGTATCTTCTCCATTACCTTATCACTCAAAGGTTTCCCTCTAATTGCCTCTAATAGAAAAAATAGTATATAACTGCCATCAACAACTGGAATTGGAAGCAGATTCATAACCATGAGAATTATTGAAATTTTAGCCATAAGAATGATAAATGCAGAAACACCTTTATAATAAGCTACATCCCCAGCAATCTTGCCGATTGCAATAGGGCCTCTTAGATTTTCTTTTACATCGAGTTTTCCGGAAAAAAGCATCCCCATAGCCCTGATATTCATACTGATAAAATCATATGGTTCAATAAAAGCTTTTATAAAACTTCCGAATACTCCATATTTTACCTCAATCATCTTGGGTGAGACTGCTGATTCTACCCCAATAAATCCATTTTTTTCGTATTTTACAATACCGTTGTATATTCCGCCAGGATTTTCAATTTTTATTACTTTTCCAATATTATTTATAAGTAAATTCCTGAATTCTTTAAAAGAATGAACTAAAGAGTTGTTGATCTTTACCTTTTTTCTCTTTATTGCATTCTTTATCAAAGCCAAATTGTCAAAACTAATATCGAACCTTTGATCTTTAAATCTCATATCCTGGAATTTACTAATTGAGATCAATTCCCGCAATCTTGGTGTAATACTGACCTCAATTTCTTCACCACCACGAATTACATTGAGAAGAATTTTCTTACCGGCTTTATTCTTAATATATGTTGTAAATTCTTCAGGATTTCTTATTATTTTACCATCTACTAACCTCACTTCATCGAGTTGCTGTAAACCTGCATTAAAAGCGACATCATTTTCGAGAGTTCGTACTATAAGCACTCTTTCTCCATAAGGCATAACTCCCATTGTATAATGCCCATTTTTTGTGTATTTCTTTGGTATTACAATGAATTCATGAATTTTATTATCTCTTTTTACTTTAACATTGAGTGGTTTACCAGAGGAGAAGATAACTCCGACCTGAATATCAGAAAAGTTATTTATCTCTTTATCATTTATCATAATAATTTGATCATTGCTTCTTATTCCAGCTTTATAAGCTGGAGAGATATAATCACCAGTACTAAGGGCCTTTGGTATATGTACCATATTTGTTTCTGTTGGATAACCTATTATATTCATCATGAAGAAAAGCAAAACACCAAAAAGCAGATTGAATACAGGACCCATAACAACAACTACTACTCTCTTTAATGGATGAGATGTGAGAAACTCATAAGACTCGCCTTTCCTCTCCTCCTTCGGATCTTCACCATAGAACTGACAATATCCTCCAAATGGGATTAGTGTAATCTGGTATGTTGTTTCCCCAATCTTTTTTTTCAAAAATCCTTTTCCATATCCTATCGAAAAGACCTTAGCTTTAATACCGACCATTTTGCCGCCGATAAGGTGTCCTAGCTCATGGACAAATATACAAAGTCCGAGAAGAATTACTGCTGCGATAATATATGTAAATGTCACGATCTGAAACCTCTAATAGTATATTTTGCTGTTTCCCTGGCCCAAGTATCAGCATCTAGTATCTCATCGATGTCTGGATCATATATTATATCATGAAGGGAAAGGGTATTTTCAACTACTTTTATAATATCTGAAAAAATAATATCTTTTTTTAAAAATGACATAACAGCAATCTCATTTGCTGCATTTAGCACAGCCGGCATTGTGCCGCCTGCAATACCTGCATCATAGCATAATTTCAATGCCGGATGTCTTTTACTGTCACTGGCATAAAAATTCAGCTTTCCTATCTCTACAATATCTAATGCGGCAAATATATTTTCCCTTTTTGTCGGATAAGTAAGAGCATTAAAGATCGGTAATGCCATATCAGCAACGCTCATATATGCGTATATTGCGCCATCAACTGTCTCTACCATTGAATGAATTATACTTTCAGGATGCATTATTACATCAATTGATTCATAATCTATATTAAAAAGATGATGAGCCTCTATTACTTCAAGCCCCTTATTCATCAGTGTAGCTGAATCTATAGTAATTTTATCACCCATATCCCAGGTAGGATGATTGAGAGCCTCTTCTGGTGTCACTTCGCAAAGTTTATCAACAGGACAATTTCTAAGACTACCTCCAGAAGCAGTTAAGATTATTCTCTTTACATCCTGCAGCTCGATTTTCCTCAACATAGAAAAAATAGCATTATGCTCACTATCAATTGGAATAAGTTCAACGTTATATTCTATTGTCTTGGTAATAAAGATATCACCTGCCATAACCAGAGTCTCTTTATTTGCTAATGCAATCCTATCTACATATGGCAACGATGACATTGATGGTTTTAACCCTGCTGATCCTACAATTGCAGATACAAGTATATTCACATTTCGGCAAGACAAATCAATAATACCGTCTTCTCCTATCAGAAATTCAATCTCAGGGAACCTGTTTTTTAGTTCACTGAACCTAACAGAACGCGCAGTTTCAACTGAACCAATAGCAACTACAGATGGCGAGAATTCCTGTATCTGATCCTGTAGCAACGTTATATTACTAAAACAGCTTAAACCGTATACCTTGAATTCATCTTTAAGTGATTTTAAAACCCTTAGTGTAGTGACACCAATTGAGCCTGTTGAACCTAGAATTGTAATAGTAGAGGACATTTTAATTTACAGCT
>JAXHTB010000400.1:0-3500 GCA_034190185.1 Spirochaetota bacterium
CTGAAGCATACCCAACAAAAAGAACAGGCGGATGAATCACCATCCACGGATTCTGAAGCAAGGGATTAAGACCTGATCCATCTGCAGGGATCACACCAGGTCGGAAACTCATCGGACGCACATCCCAGATGTATTCAAAAGGACCATGCACAACAAGCATTAAAAAAATGAAGACCTGAGTTATTGTTATTACAGCTAGATGGATGTCTTTATTCTCTTCGTTGGAGCGTATAACAAAAAAACCAAAAATAAAAAGAAGGAAAACCCATAAAAGGAATGTGCCTTCCTGACCTGCCCAGAAAGCTGTAATTAGATAGATTAGTGGTAGGTCTTTTGATGAATAGCTGTAAACATAGTTAAAATTAAAACTATGGGTTAAAAATGCCGCAAAAAGCAGGATTACAGCAAACAGCACAAATATCCCTGAAAGATAGAATAACCGTTCTCCAAGAATTAATGCAGACTTTCTTCCTGTTGCACTCATTACAAGAAAAATAAAAGATACAACAGATATTGCTAATGATAAATAGATTAATATAGTTCCAATACTCATGATTATTTTTCCTTAATATATTTTGATGGACATTTTATAAGAATCCTATCCGCTTCGAACAACCCTTTACTGGTATTGTATACACCAAGTGCAACGATCTGATTTGCGTGCTCAAAATTTAAAGGCTTTGATCCTCTATGGAGCACCTTCATTGAAGTGCCATCATTGTCTTTAAAAATAAAGGTATAATATTGCTCTTTATGCACTACCGGATCAGTCTTATCTAGCTTGCCTATTATCTGGACATACTTCCCAGTATCGATTGCCTTCTTAAATGTAACATAAGGGGTAAGAAATCCGCTTATGGAGTATAAAGCTATTATAATAAAAATAATTATAAGAGCGAATATTATTATTTTTTTATAGTTCATTCAGCATATCCTCCAATTTTGTAACTTTCCTATTTAAACGATGGATATAGAAAGCAAGACCAAACCATACGATCAGCGATATTATCATCACTTTAACAAGGACTCCTCTGCGGTCTGTTTCTTCTTGTGCAGAGTCATCTGATCTATTATCTGCTTTGGCATTGTCTCTTATGACTTCTTCCCCTGCATAAAGCATGCCTCCAGTTGCTCTATTTGAAACAAATTCAATAATATCAAAATATTTCTTTATATTTTGATGCATTTTTTTGCATTCTGCTTCCTGAAGTATTGTTAAATTATATAGTTTTTCGTCTTTAGAAACCGATGTAGAAGTCTGATAAATTGGCACTGCATAAAAGAAAAGAATAAAAAAGATTAAAATGCAGAATCTATTCTTCATGGTTTTTTTCCTCGATATATTGTTTTATTTTTGATATTCTATTCTGCATGACAAAAAGGTGAAAATAAAATAAAGTAAAGGATGTAAGTGATATTAAAAGAGTTATCAGCATTCTTCCATCCATATTCATCTTATTCTCTGGATTTATTATGGGATCCGGGTGAAGTGATGAATATATCCTTGGTACTACAAATACGAAAAAAGGTACAGTGGTCATAGCGAAAATAAGGAATGAGGATGTAAGCCTAGCCTTATTTGGATTGTCAGCAAGGGCTGAATGAAGACTAAAGTATGCTATATAGATTAAGAGCAGAATAATTATCGATGTCTCACGGGGATCCCAATTCCAGTATATTCCCCAGCTAATCTTAGCCCATATTGATCCTGTAATTATGGTCAGAACTGTAAAGAGCAGACCTATCATAGCTGAGTTATGAGCCTTTTCTTCAATAAGCTTAAATCTTTTCTCTTTATCGTATAAATAGATAATTGAAAGAACACCGGATATAATAAAAGCAAGAGTTGCATTCCATGCAAGGGGCACATGGAAATATATTATTCTGCTAGCCTCTCCCAAACCCTGTGCTGGTGGTGCATATAAAAAGGCAAGGTATATAGAGACTGGCATAAGTATATAGAATATAGTTAATATTTTCATAACTTTCTATTCATCCATCCAGATATATTCAAAAAGCATATAGGATAAGGAGATCAAAGCACCAGAAAAGGCAAGTAAAAAAACAATATTCCCATATCCGGAATATGCAGCATCCTCCAGACTCTGAAATGTTGCATTTATTGAAGTCCAGAGTATTGGAAGGATTATCGGAAACGAAATAATAGTAAAAAGCGATCCCCTTCCCCCAGCTTTTGCAACAATAGCGGCAAGTATAGTAGTGGATGATGTTAATGCAAAACCGCCAGCAATTAGATTAATAATAAATGGTAAAATTGATTTTATCTGAATTTGAAGGAAAAATAAAAATAGTGGAGTGATAACAATCTGCAGAAGGAAAAAAAGCGCGATATTAAAAATCAATTTTGATGTTAAAACTATCTCAGGCGCTGCTTTCATCCTTAAAAAAAGAGAGGTTCCCTGTTCCTCCTCCCTTATGAATATGTGCGCTAATCCATTCATTGCGCTGAAGAACAGCACTATCCAGAAAAGTATTGACAGCATCAAGTTGGAGATTGGCACGCCGCTCGAGGTGAGGCTGACAGCCATTGTCGAGATGGCTGCAAAGGAGATCGAAATATTCAGCGCATAGCGATTTCGAAACTCTACTCTAAAATCCTTCTTAATATTGATGAGAACGTTACGTGCCAAGATATATACAGTCATGACAGAGCATAGCCTCCTCATCCTCGTTTGTAGCAATAACTATCAACCTTTCCTCTTTAACTGAATCAATATATGAATATATTAAATCTTTTCCCTTTCTATCTAGGTTCGTGCCGGGTTCATCCAGCAGTAAAACCGGAGGATCTCCTAATATTGCTATTAAAAATTTCAATCGCTGTTTCATTCCTGATGAATAGCGTTTGAGGCATTTATCCTTATGTTTATACAAATCGAATCTTTCGAGTAACTCTTCTGTTTTTGTTAAGACATTTTTTCGCGACCCACATGCAAATCGAATATTTTCCAGCCCTGTAAGTTCACTATAAGGATTAATTAAAGGACTTGAAAATCCGATATAATTGAATATTTCATTAGATGCTACTACCTCTTCATTATATCGATATTCAATCTTCCCCTTTATGGATTTCTGAATACCTGAAATAATCTCAAGTAAAGTCGATTTGCCAGACCCATTAGGTCCTGTAACTGCTAGTGATTCACCGGTTTTTATTGAAAAGGCTAAATCCTTAAATAGTAGGTTTTTGTTAAATCTCTTAGTAATACCTGTAGTCTCTATAGTAAAAATGTTACTTTTTCTCCTTGGTTTCTTGGAAGTTTCCTTTGTCATTTCTTACTATTGCATATTAATCAATGATCAGTAATATGAAATATTCCAACAGAACTTAAAAGATATCGTATATATCTATTATAGTCAAGTTAGATTATCGTATAAATTGATAAAAAACAGAATAATCAACGCTATTGACTATGGGTTTTTAACTCTTATAAACATTGAAAATTTAAAATTTTTAAATCTTGGAATCTTTATTTAAT
>JAXHTB010000401.1:0-3461 GCA_034190185.1 Spirochaetota bacterium
TTTTCGGAAGGTTTTGTACAAGATGAAAGGTATCTATGCGCATACGATATCAATGATGAGATTTTAATAGATCAAGAAGGCAGACCTGTTCTTGAATGTATGTGCGGATATGTAATCAGTGGGAATTATGAATCTGCTCTTAATTTTTTTACTGAAAAAGGAAGCTTCTGGACAAACAGTACAACAGATTTTTTGTCTTCAACTGACGCGGAAGATCTGCATTTATTTTTAAGAGGACGCTGCAATAAAGAAGGTTATGAGTCGCTTGCGCTAGTGCCTCTGAAAAACGACAGTAAAACGATCGGGCTTCTTCAATTAAATGACAAGCGTAGGGATATGCTTACCTTAGAGATGGTCAGGTTTTTTGAGCGAATTGGAGAAAGTGTTGGGGTCGCGTTAATGAACAAAGTTATGAATGAGGAGCTTGCCAAAACAAACACCTTCCTTGATTCAATCCTGAATAATACTCATATGCTTGTTGCTTATATGGATGCAGAGTTCAATTTTATAAAAGTAAACAGCATCTATGCTAAGAGGGACGGTCAGAATCCTTCATTTTTTATAGGGAAGAATCATTTTGATATGTATCCCAACGCAGAGAATGAGGAGATATTTCGGCAAGTGGTTGAAACTGGGGAACCATATCTGGTATACGCAAAGCCATTTGTGTATCCTCATAATCCTGAGCGCGGTATCTCCTATTGGGATTGGAGCCTTATGCCGATAAAAGATCCCTCTGGTACAGTAAAGTCCCTGGTGCTTACTTTGGCTGATGTAACTGTGCGCAGGCGGATGGAGAATGAATTGACTCAATATAGAGAACAGCTTGAAGATATGGTGAAGGAACGGACCATTGAGCTTAAAAACACAAATGAAAAATTACAAAAAGAGATGGCAGAGCGCATAAACTCTGAGAAGGACAAGATCAAAGCATACAAAGAGCTTGATCAGATATTTAGAACAATATCTATAGGAATTTCTTATATTGATAGAGAATTTAATTTTGTAAGGGTTAATAATCGATTTCTGCAAATATTTGCTTTAAAAAAGAGCGAGGTAATTGGAGAGAAGTGCTTTAATAAATTAAATCATAGCAGATGCAGTACAAGGAATTGTTCTTTAGAGCTGATTCTATCTGGTGAAAAAGATCTTGAATATGAGGTTTCTAGAATTAGAGCAGACGGTAGTGAGGTAAAATGTCTTATAAATTCTGTGCCGAATATATCTAAGGATGGGGAGATAATTGGTATTATTCAATATTATATTGATGTAACTGAAAAAAGGGAGATACAAAAAGAGATTCTGCATATAACTGAAAAGGAGAGACAGAGAATCGGAAATGATCTGCACGATATTATTGGTCAGGATCTCACTGCAATTGCATTTCTGGTTGAAGCCTTAAACCAAAAAATGACAGATAAAGAGTACTCAGATGCTTTGGCCAATATAGACCAGATTGGAACAATTATTGGGAATGCAATAACTCAGACGAGAAAGCTTACAAGGATGCTTCGTCCTATAGAGATGGATAAGGGAAGTTTTAGGTCTGCACTTTTTGCAATGGCTGAATCAATAGAAGAGATATATAAGGTATCATGCAAAATAGTTGAGAATGGCAGCTTTGTTTTAAGGGATATTCAAGATGTAACACATCTGTTTTATATTGCGCGTGAGGCTGTTAATAATGCAGTTAAACATGGGAATCCCAATAATGTCTATATATATTTGAACTCAGAAGAAAGTAGCTTGAGTATGATAATTCGTGATGATGGATATGGAATAATAGATCCAAAAGAAGACACTGGAATGGGCTTAAGGATAATGCAGTACAGATCAAATATGATTGGCGCAGAATTTTATGCGAACAATCACCAGGATGGCGGATTCCAGGTAGAGGTACGATTAGGGAAATGAGAAATCAAAGTCAATTGATAGAAAATATACATTCTACATTGAAGTAATAAAAATTGTTAGATTTAAATAATGGATTTCAGGGGTTGACATGGAGTGGATATTTCATAAAATCAATTCCTATAGTGTTTAATTATTAATTCAATATATCATAGTGGTTGTTATATTGGAAATTCAAAAGAACTGTACAAAGTATCTTGTATAATTTATCTTCTTTTTCAAAAGCAATTTTATTTTTTTTAATTGGAAGTAAGTAATACAGAACTGAGCGTAATGGTAAAGAAAGATAAACAAATTAAAATTTTACTGGTTGACGATCATCCTATACTCAGGCAAGGCATTAGGCAGGTAGTTGAAGGAACGGGCGAGTTTCAGGTATGCGGTGAAGCATCAAATGCAAATGATGCAATAAAAGAGATTAATAAAAACAAGCCTGATGTTGTAATTGTGGATATTATGCTTGATGGTAATGTCAATGGTATCGACTTAGTGCGATCTATAAGAGAGAGATTTTCAGATATTTATACTATTATTTTGTCTATGCATGAAGAGTCGTTGTATGCTGAGCGTGCTGTAAGAGCAGGTGCGAGAGGTTATATAATGAAAGAGGTTGCGCCTAAGAATATAATAGATGCAATCCGGACTGTTTTAGCAGGAGAACTGTATTTAAGTGAGAATCAATCAAAGAAGATTATTGATAAACTTGTTCATGGCTCAGTTGACACCGATGGATTATCTTTGGATGAGTTAAGCGACAGAGAGCTTGAAATATTTCAGTTAATTGGCAATGGATTTAGTGTGAAAGAGATTGCAAAGAAGTTAAATTTAAGCATTTATACAGTTGAGAGTCACAGGAGGAATATAAAGATAAAAATGAAGCTTAACAGCTCTTCGGAGGTGACAAAGCATGCTATTCAGTGGATTATCATGCAGCACCGGTGATTATCGTTTAGTTGGGAAATGTAATCTAAATAAAAAGTATCTTGACAATAATAATGCATACCATTATTATAATGACTGTATTTAACATTAAATTTATTATACTGCAATATTATTGCTATGCATAAAACATCAAGACAGAGAGACGGGATTACTTTTCTACTCTCAAAAAAGAATTATCATCCAACAGTAGATGAGATTTATGATTTGATGAGAAAAGATTTTTCTAAAATTAGTCTTGCTACGGTCTATAGAAATCTTGATACACTTCAACGTATGGGCAAGATTAATAAAATAGATATTCCAGATCAACCTGCTCGTTATGATGGCAACACAAATGAGCATTTTCATATCAGATGCACTGCCTGTGGATATATTGAGGACGTATGCATCGATTTTAATATTAAGGATTATGTTGATGTAAACGCAGCAATGCCAAATTTTGAATTAACTGAATGCTTTATAAGTTTTGCTGGTTTTTGTAAAAAGTGCAAACGCAAGCAATCAAAAAAATAACTAAAATAATCCCTTTCTACTCTATACCCCTTATTCTGTCATGCAGCTTTTGTTCTTCACAATATCCATAAATTTTCTGTACCTAAAATCAAAAT
>JAXHTB010000402.1:0-3458 GCA_034190185.1 Spirochaetota bacterium
GAATTGTTTCGGAAAATTGTTTTACAGCACGGGTAACAATATTTGAATCAACATCAATATTGAGCGCTGAAATGTCATACTTTGAGGTAAGGTCATGTAGATTCTGTTTGTTTTTATTATTATATTTACCACTAATAAGTGATTCGTGACTACTAAGCATTTCGTTTAACAACATTAAAACGTCTTGCTTTTGGGGTTCTGTATCATTATAGATTGAGACAAGCGCATCCAGGGCTGACGCTATTGCTCCTGCATTAACCTGATAATCGGATGACAATTTTTTAACACTGTGTGAGGTTATATATTTTTTTAAAGGATGTTCTTTGAGCAGGTTCTTCCACACATTTTCCCTTTCATTGTTTGTGAATTCCTTGAAGTAAAGGCTGTACGAGAATCTTCGTAGGGTAGATTCTTCCATTAAACCGACTTCATTGCTTATCCAGATAATTTTTGCGTCAGAATTTTCAAGGAGATTATTTAGCCATCCCTTTTCTGTTGTGTTGCTCACACTGAAAAACATTGATTTTGTATTAAGCAGGAAATCCGCCTCATCAACAATAAGGATGCCTTTTTTTGAAGATACTGAATTTATTGCCACGTTTAAGGCAAGCAGTCTCTTATCAGTGTCATTATTACTTCCACGGCTATTGTTGTTATTCTTTTCTTCTCCGTATTGCAGAAAATATATATCTTTTCCTGTGCTTGCAGAAATGGATCTTGCAAACTCTGTTTTGCCTGTGCCTGCTTTTCCATAGAGCAGTATGTTGACAGCAGATGACGGAGAGGCAAGAAGAGCCTTTATAAGCTCGATATTATCTTTTGATATGGCATAATTGTTCAAGCTAAGAGCGCTCTTTTTATCTCTCTTGATGTACTTTTCCATAAGGGAAATGTCGGAGATTCCTGCGAGGTATTCTGTTACTATATTATCAAGCTCGACAAAGTCTCCTCCTTTAGGGTTTATACTTTCAATTATTCCACATGAAAAAAGTTTTCCACGCACACTTATTCGTTTTTTGACTTCATGTAGAGATATGTCTGTTGCTATTGATGTAAATCTCAAAAATTCCATAAATTCAAGTTCAGTACAGCAACAGCCTAAAATATTTGAATTTATTTCGTATGTGCAGTAGATAAAAACAAGGATGTCAATATCATTATTATCGAGATCAAAAATATCTGCAAGCTCTCTCAGTTTTTTACTGAAATCGTCATTTGTGTTGAGTAAAATTAGCTCTAATTCAGTTGTAAGGATTTTTTTTAAAAATCCTACTATTTCTTCCTTCTTAACTTCAAGTCTGTTGTTAAATATATCTGATGATATATCTCTGGCAATATCCCTTATATCTGATAGAGATTTTATTATGCTATAATAATTATTGTCATAATTATCAAAATCCCTTATAGTTGATAGAGATTTTATTATGTTATGATGCTTATTGTCATAATTATGATTACTATTCTCTTTTTTTTCGGGAATCCTGTTTGTATATAAATACTCAACAATTTCCTTTCTAATATCTATTCTAGTAAGTGACAGGACAAATTCCAACAGGTCTTCCGATAATTCGTATGATTCAATTATATTCAATGCATATTGAATATGATTCTGCTTTATACTGAAATCTGAGTGTTCATTATAATTTACATCAGTTCTTAATAATAGTTTTCCCATGGCGTGTCTTCTGCGCTTTATTTTCCATATATTTAGTTTTCTATTGGTTTTATTCTGGACAATCATAATGATGACTTGTTATATTTATGTAAGCTCTAACTGTTTTCAGATAATCTGTTTAAACGCGGAGAACGCAGAGACCGCAAAGATGCGCAGAGTAATAAATTATAATATTTCCGAGATTCTTTGCGCCCCAATGGTACTTCTTCGCTTCGTTCAGGGCACGCCTTTGCGGTAAAAAAACATACATCCATCACAGTTTCTGAAATCAGTTAGAGCTTACAAATTTACATTGAATATAATTGAAAATTCCTTATAGAGATACCCTTTAGGGGTTTACCTTTGCGATATTTTTTTCTTATTGAGGTTGATTTATGAATAAGCAAAATGTTATCCCTGATCCTGAGAAAAGACTGAAGGTAACCAAAAGATATCTTCATACCCTTTCCTTACTTCAAAACAATAAAGACTCAACAGACTGGAACGGCGCAACCCTGGCAGATTTACTGTCCTTGGATGAGCAGGAGGATACAGCGCTTTCGGATAAGTCTGTAAGAGATTATATTAACGAAAATCTGATAGACGAAATGGGGCTTAATATCGACATAGGAAAGGGATCGAGAAGAATTGAATTAAAGGAGCCTATTGAAAAAGATATGCTCCAGTTAATAGCCCATATATATTCATCATTTGTAGTAAAAGATTCAGCAAGGGAAATAGTATTGAAGAACTTGATAAATAAGCATCCCTATGACTGCCTGTGGATGCTTGCCAAAATTTACTTTGCGTCAATTGAGAAAAAAAAGATAAAATTTGACTATACAAATAATGCTAACTACAGAATCCGCAATACTGTTGTTTGCCCCTATCATCTTGTTTTCAGGAACAATAACCTGTATCTGGTGGCAAGACAGGGAGGCCAGGAAGGGGGGTGGCTTTATATTGTAAATAGAATTGAGAATATTAAGGTTCTGGATGAATACTTTGATGATGATGTTCCATCTGTTGAAAACATTTTTAAAGACACACTCGGATCGTTCATTGGAGAAAAATACAGGGTTAAGATAAGATTCGATGAAAGCATACTTCAACCGATTGAACAGGTATTGAGCATTCTGGAGCCTGTAATAAAAGAGACAGAAAAAGAGGGTTGCTTTGAGGCCGTTTTTAGCGTGTCGGATGACAGGTATCTATGCAAACAGCTTTTTCTATACGGCAGCAATGTAGAGATAGTTGAACCTAGGGAATTGAGGAATACTATGATCGAGATGTTGAAGGATAGCATAAGCGCTTATTAAAATTATTTTCAATTACAAGGAGAAAGCACCTCGCCTTTAGTAAAAAGGGCAGTATTGTAAAGCAACAATTATGCTAACTCAGGGCTTTCCTTGAGAAGTTCCAAATATACTGCCGTCGTATTGACTAATAAGCCATCCCGGGATTTGGGCCATACTTGGATTCTATTTCCTCTTCGGGTTGTGTCAATTTATCCTCAACAGCATCCTCAATAGCACCTTTGGTAATATCAAATAACTTTTCTTTTGGTGTTAATGACTTCTTGTTTTTCATTTTCTCTTCTATTTTATCATTGAATTTTTTAAATTTATCATAGCCCTTTTTAATCTTATTCCCTAACTTTTTAGCCCTTTCTAATCCTTTCTCCCCAAAGATCTTTTTAAACAGTTTCTCACCCTTGCCCTTAAATACTTTATTCAATACATTACCGCCATGCTTACCGATTTTTTTCATCATAAATGATCTGGGTTTAAATTCATCAATCTTG
>JAXHTB010000403.1:0-3455 GCA_034190185.1 Spirochaetota bacterium
AGGAAGGCACGCTTCGGATAAAGCTATTTAACATGGTGATGAACGAATTGGGTTATGGCTTTCTGGAGAAGGGTATCATTGTCAATTCACGTGATCTTTTTGATTGTATAAAAAATCAATCAATTGAATTCTGGCAAGGATGCAAAGAGATTCTGATAAATGGTAAAACTATAGAACCTGATCTTTTTCATAATGGATTATACTCCTTAAAGGGGGATTTCGTATTTTTATCAGTTATAGTAAATACTTAAAGCAATATTATTAGTATTTTCATTTTCACAAAATGCAAATAATCCTCATTTTATAGCGGTTTTCTATGTATGACTAATGGAATATCTCTATAACTTTGGATGATAGTAAAGCGGATGAATATTATGAAGATAACTATAAAACTGTTTGCAACTCTGAGGGAAGGGCTTTTCAACAAGAAAACCGTCGAATTTGCAGAGGGGTGCACTGTTGAGCAAGTTATAAAAGAGCTGAGTATACCCAGAGAAAAGGTCTCTATTATTTTTGTTAATAACTGTCATGAAAAGATGAATCACAGGCTTTCAGACGGTGATGAGGTAGGTCTGTTCCCTCTAGTTGGCGGAGGATAGTCAGCAATTTGTTAAACATGACATGAGTTAAAAATTGCAATAGATTGGAAGAATTGTATTAAGGATAAGTTTATTGTATATAATCAATATAAAAAATATTGCGCATTCATTCATGATGATGATAACTCATCCAAAACATATGGTGTAATTGGATTGTCCAATTCATTTGATGAAATATTAGAGGAATTTCCAATTTTTATTAAAACTGTACTGTTACCTTTTAAAAATCAGATCATCTATGATAGATTTCCTTCCACTTATTTAATATATTTTGGCCCAAACATTCGAGCTGAATTGAAAGATAAATATGAAGTATCCAAGGCTAAATATGGAATTATTGAACGACTTCCCTTTTATCCTCCTTCAAAACATGAATTAAATATTGGTCTTCTAAAATTGTATTTGAAAAATAAAACTAATATGGAATATTATGAATATGAGATTGAAGAATTATTAGAAAATGACAAAGGTTTGATCGAAATATTTCATCAAGAGTATGGTAAGACTTACTTTAAAAAACATAAAAAGCGTTTAAAAGAACTTGGCAGGAAAAATGGTCCTTTAATTTTGTCTCGTCAATTAAGTGTTTTATATGAAAAGCCAAGTGGCAAAAATTAGCAATTAAAACAAATAAATATTTTCATAATAATTGGGGGCAGGTGATGCATTCCGCTGCGCTCCATGCGACCCTGATCCATAGCGTTAGCACATAACAACACCGAGTCTCTTACAGGAGGGCAGGAATATGATATATCCATTTAGAAATTTAGTATTTGAAGGCGGTGGAGTAAAAGGAATTGCTTATGTAGGCGCAATGAATGTGCTGGAAAAAGAAGGAATATTGAAGAATATCAAAAGAGTTGGAGGAACTTCCGCCGGATCAATCAATGCAGTATTGTTTGCTTCCGGATTTAGCAACCAGGAAACTCTCAAGGTATTAAATAAGATGGATTTTAACGAATTTAAGGATGACAGTTGGGGTGTGCTACAAGATATGAATCGACTTAAGAACGAGTATGGATGGTATAAAGGAGATTATTTTAAAGAATGGATTGGTGATCTTTTAAAGAAAAAGACAGGCAGTTCCAATATTACTTTTAAAGCGCTTCATGAGCACACTGGTAAGGATCTATATGTTTATGCATCAAATTTGTCAACTAATTTCGGAGAGGTTTATTCTCCTGAACATACACCACGCATGAGAGTTGTTGATGCGGTCAGAAGATCGATGTCCATACCACTTTTTTTTCGCGCTGTAAGTGATGATAGAAAAGATATCTTTGTTGATGGCGGAGTCATTAACAACTACCCTGTAAAACTATTTGATCGAGAAAAATATCTTGATGATACAAGCTTGATAAGAGTCCCGGAATACTATAAAAAAGCGAATAAAATCTTATCCGTGAACTCCCCTAAAAGCAGCCCGTATATATATAACAAGGAAACCTTGGGATTCCGTCTCGATTCGGGAAAAGAAATTGGGGTATTTCGTGATGGGCAGGAGCCGCAGCATACTAAAATAGATCACTTCCTTGATTATACAATGCAGTTAATTAAAACAATACTTGCTGCACAGGATAGTCAGCATCTACATGATGATGATTGGCATAGAACAGTTTATATTGATACACTTGGTGTCAGTACGACCGACTTTGATTTAAGTGATAACCGAAAAAATGAGTTGGTCAAATCAGGAAAAGAAGCGGCAGAAAACTATTTAAAATGGTGGGCAGATGAAAACCAGGATTTAGCAATAAATCATCCAACGTCAATAGCTTGATCGATAATCAGTACGGGACTATATGGGAATCAAAATCTTCAGCCCTAAAGAATTTATAGAACAATATGAAAAAATTAGGTGCTAACAAAAGATTGCACCAGAAGGCTAATTTCCCTGGTTTTTAGAAAGCATGCCTTTAATACACATTGAATGATTTTAACTTGTTTTTATTAAAAGATTTGCCTCTGGTGAATCTTGGCATAAGATTTATTAAAGAGATAGATTTAAGATGATAAAACCAAAAAAAATTGATCATGTATGTCTTTTGGTTAGCGTTCTTAATCGAGCGAAAAATTACTATTAGAGATTATTCAGCGCAAACTGTTAGCAACGTGAGGATGATTCAAATACCATAGTGTTTGAGTCTAAAAATGTTCATTTCTTTCTGTCTAAGTCAGATGCAACTACCGAGTTTTTATCAATGCAATATATATCATTCCAAGTCTCTGATTTGCAGGACGTGATATCAAAACTTGAAGCATTCGGAATCAAGTAATACGAAACTGGTGTGATTGACTTTTTTGAACATGATAACTATTGCTGGTGCGAGTGGAGAGACCCGGATGGGATCCGCCTTGAGTGTATCGAATTGATTTAAGTCTGCAAATGCCTATGGACAAACTCAATATAATACGACATCATCGTTCACAGGTACTGAACAGATACGCAAAAAAAGTCAGGGATTACTAAGTGAGTAGAAGAGCAAGACGATGATATAGAGCTTGCTGCCATAGTTGAGCCAGAGAACGCGGCTAATCAGAACGTGACATGGACTAACGGCGATGATAGCATAGCGACTGTATTGTCCAGTGACCTTGTTGCTGGAATAGCTAAGAGGATTGTCGTAATTACTGATACTACTGTTGATGGCTCTTGTACTGCCACATGCCAGAATCGAATCCCTGTCTGAGCTCATTTGGAATTACTGAACGACAATATCTTAAAATCCTATTTTTGGTTATTAAATTCAGAAATATTGTAGTCATAGTTGATAATTAATTTTTAATCTTTAACTATCAACTATTAACCACGACAAAGCTTTATTTATTAATGAATTAAAAACAGCTTTCAACTCA
>JAXHTB010000404.1:0-3452 GCA_034190185.1 Spirochaetota bacterium
CAAGAACATAGTAAGGCGCATTGTCGCAAAGCGATTTTTCTAGTCTCATATTATCAGCAATTATATCAATTGGGACATGACCTGGCCCTTCGATTATAGCCTGCACATCTTTTTCCTTTGCTCTTCTTGCCAGAGCTCCGAGTAAGATCATTTCATGAATCTGTCCGCTATCACTAGCATCGTGCAAACAGCCAGGGCGAAGCCCGTCACCAAGGCTTATTACAACATCATACTCTTTTAGAATATCAAGGATATCGTCATAATATTCATATAAAGGATTTTCTTTTCCGTTTCTGTATATCCATTCTGCTAACATAGATCCCCCTCTACTAGTGATGCCTATGATACGATCCTGGGAATGTAGTGATTCGAGTGATTCTTTTGTAACGCCAGAATGGATTGTCATAAAGTCAACGCCGTCTTCAGCCTGCTTTTTGATAACATTTAAGTAATCTTTAATTGTCATATCCATTATCGACTTTTGAGAATTAGCCATCTCAACAGCAACTTCATATATTGGAACTGTCCCAAGTGGAACAACTGATTCTTCAATGATCCTTTTCCTGAATGTGGAAATATTTCCACCAATACTCAGGTCCATAACAGCATCTGCTCCGGATTCAACAGCGACATGAAGCTTTTCTATCTCAATATCTATATCAAACATATCTGGAGAAGAGCCAATATTTGCATTAATCTTAGTTCTAAGACCTTTGCCTACAGCAACCGGATTAATATTTCTTTTATTATTTTTAAATATGACTATTTCTCCTTTACTTACCATAGCGCAAATATATTCTACATCAACTTCTTCAATATCAGCAATATATTCAAATTCAGGTATAATGATCCCTTTTTTAGCATTTTCCAAAATATTCATAAGAACCTCTCTATTATATCTCTACTATTTTCGTATGAAGTAGGATTTATAAAAAATGGTTGGTGTGTACAATCCGATTACTCAATGGTTTATTATTATAAGAACCACTTGGGCATTATATTAACACTTCTATTCACATTAATCAAGATATTACCTTTAAAAGAATTTCGCAATTAAAAAGGATTGTCAACTACAAAATTAACTATGTTTTTAGATCCTAATCAATTATTCTATGATAATTAAATGTTTATCTGAGCTCTATCAAGAGGAATAAACTGATAAAAAATAAGACAATCGGATAGCGTTACTTTATTAAATGAAGAGATATATTTCATAATTCTTAAAAAATATATGTTTTTGATAAAATATTCATTGATCTTTCTTTTTCTCTTGAAATATATGAATATATTAATTATTATTGTAACATATATTGAATATCTAAGTCTAGATTCCTTGAGCTGGCAATGACATAATTGTTTTTCCAGCAATCAAGGATGGTGTTGGATTATATATGGAGGTGTAGATGTTTTTAGGAATTGATCCGCTTTATTGGATAATGATGATACCAACGCTTCTTTTTTCAATGTGGGCATCATTAAAAGTAAAAAGAGCCTTTGCAAAATTTTCTAAGAAACAGTCTTTTTCAGGATTAACTGGAGAGGAGGTTGCAAAAAAGATCCTTAAGATTAATGGTCTACAACATATTAGTGTTGTTGAAACAGGTGGTTTCTTATCAGATCACTACGACCCTATAAGGAAGGTTATCAGACTTTCACCTAAGGTATTTAATAGCAGCTCCATTTCAGCTCTTGGTGTTGCAGCACACGAAACAGGACATGCAATTCAGCATGCAAAATCCTATAAACCACTTATCTTCAGAAATGCAATTGCTCCCACAGCATCTATTGGCTCAAATTTAGCATGGATAATTCTTATATTTGGATTTATTATAAATTATGCAGGCCTTATCAAACTGGGAATTCTCCTATTCAGTATTGTTGTAATATTCCAGTTGATAACGCTTCCAGTCGAGTTCAATGCTTCAACAAGGGCAAAAGCAATCCTGACAACATCCAATATTATTAGCTCAAATGAGTTAGTAGGAGTAAAATCAGTCCTTTCGGCTGCTGCTATGACTTATGTTGCTGCTGCTGCATCATCTGTGATAACGCTTCTCTATTTTCTGATAAGGGCAGGTTTCCTTGGTAATGATGACTAAAATAAAAAAATAATAGCTAGCGATAAAGTTCACATGATATTTTTTCATATATTTTCAGGAACAATATCAATTGTTATATGCGTTTAAATAATATTGGAAATTTTATTAAAGAAAGTTCTGTTCCTTTTCATTTATAATTATTGGTCATGGTTAAGACATTTCGTTTCTTATTAGATTAGAAAAGAAGATTTAAAAGGTTTTTTCCCTGAAAGCGCTTAATCTGAAGTCATCAATTATTTGTAATGCTAAATGATTGATCTTAAGGATTGCTCCATATCCAGTTACATTAGGAAAAATTTTTGAGATAGTTCTTTTTTTCTCTCCTTCAATATAGAGCTTCTCAAATGTTAGTGGCTTTTCCCATTGAGGGAATCTCTTATTCAGAAGCTCCTTAGTAAAATCAATGACCTTGTGCAGAAGGAACGCCGATTCTTTTAGATATTCATTTTTATCCTTTTCCACTTCAATATCCTTCTTGTTTGATCTTAACAAAATAAGTAAATGATCATCTATTCTCTTTGATTCCATTTTGCCTCTTGGTATTGCAAGATAGGAAAACTCATCTTCCAACCGGATCAACCTTTCCTTTAAATCCCCTGTTAACAACATCCATAATACAGGAAAGTAATAAAGTGCAAACTCTCTCATAGCTCCATATAGGTGGCATATTTCATAGTGAGCAAGAGGATGAAATCTAATCTCTGGATATTTTTTTATCCTTTCGGAATTTTCCTCCATCCTTTTTTCAACAATATCTGAAAATGATGTCTCCTTTTTATATTTATTGTCATAAGTCTCTTTTATTTTCTCCAGATTTGCAACCTCAGCTAGCAGAAAACCTTCAAGATTCATCTTATTGTCCAGAGTCATCCTGAGTCTTTGCTCAAATGCCTCAATATCAAACCAATTGGATCCATAATTTTTAGCGGAATCGTTATATTTATTCCTGATCTTATTTATTAAAAGTTCAATTTCTTTCTTTGATAAACCCATAACTGATAGAGTCTCTTTCTGACGATTTTTTATTATTTGAATTATTTACTCCTATTATTAATTTATTAAATTGCAAAATCAAGAAATAAATACTTTATTTTATTAAAATGTTGTTGCTCAACACAACTAATATACTATAAAGATAAAATGCAGTAATGGAGTGAAATATAATATGGGATTAACATATAAAAATTCAGGTGTTGATGTTGAAGGCGGGAAGGTATTTGTGGATAAAATAACTCCCATAGTAAAATCAACATTCTCAGAAAGAGTAATAGACAGCTTTGGAGGATTTGGCGCGCTTTTCTCAGCTTCCTTCTCTGAAATGAATGAACCAATTCTTGTTTCCGGCACTGACGG
>JAXHTB010000405.1:0-3449 GCA_034190185.1 Spirochaetota bacterium
TGTAAAAAAGGGTTCAAAAATTCTTTGCTGTGTTTCCTTATCCATGCCAATGCCTGTGTCAGTAATAGTAATTTTAATATATTTGCCATGCTTCAATTGAAACGGTTTTATGTAATTTTCATCAAGGCAGATATTTTCTGTTTGTAAATAGAGATTTCCGCCGCCTGGCATAGCCTGCCATGCATTAACATAGATATTCAATAATACTTGTTCAATCTGTCCCTGGTCCACATCAGCTGACCACAAATCATCATTTAATTTTGAATAAATAGTAATTTCTTTTCTCGTACGTCCAAACATTTCAGAAGTACTTTTTATCAGTTCATTAATAACAGTTACTTTGGGTTCATATTTACCGCCCCTTGCAAAACCTAATAACTGGTTTGTAAGATTAGCTGCGCTTTTGACATATTTTTCTATCCCATTAATATGTTCATAATCATTGGAATCAGGATCAGTATTCAGCATCAATAATGATGCACATCCAAGAATTCCCATTAGAAGGTTGTTAAAATCATGAGCAATCCCGCCTGCGAGTGTGCCTATTGCCTCCATTCTCTGTGCCTGTCGAAGTTGCATCTCTAGTCTCTCATTCTCTTCTTCAGTATTTTTACGTTTAGATATATCTCTGACAAAAATTAGCTCTGCAGTTTTTCCTTCGAACTCTATATTCCCGGAATAATCAACTTCTACTGATAATTTAACACCATCTTTTTTAATAATTATATATTCAATTACATCCTGAACACTTTTTCCATCTTTTATATCATTATATCTTTTCAAAGATATTTCACGTTGATCAGGATGTAGTATATTCACAAAATCATTTCCAATTATTTCCTCAGGAGAATAACCTGTCAAATCATAAGAAACCTTGTTTACAAATTGAATCTTTCTGTCTTGTAGAATTACAATACAGTCCCGCGAGTTTTCAACCAGAGTTGAGTATTTATTCTCAGATCTTCTTAGCGCTTCTTCTGTACGCTTTCGTTCTGTTATATTTCTAAATACAACCTGAGTTGCAGGATCCCCTATATATATTATTGGAGCTATGGCTACTTCAACATCGATGATATTACCGTTAAGTTGAATAAATTTTTCCTCAGTGATATACCCTGATTTTCCATTCTTAAATATTTTGTTATTAGTATTATAATAGTCAGAATTCACAAAGTCATTAATCGGTCTCCCAATAATCTGACCAGAATATTCAGCTCCAAAAAGTTTTACTGCAACAGGATTTGCAAATATAATTTTCCCCATGCTATGTACAACTATTGCTTCAGGTGATGATTCTACCAATTTTCGGTATCGTTCTTCGCTTTCTTTTAAAAGAGTATTGTTTTTTTTCTGCTTAGTAATATCTATACAATTACTAAGAATAACCTTTTCCCCCTGATAATCCACTAATGAACTGGAAATTAAGGCAGTAATAATTGAACCATTGTTGGTAATAAAATCGACTTCAAAATTCTCTGCACTTCCATTGTTTACTTTTTCAATAAGTTTCTCCCTATCATTTTTCTTCTTATAAAAATCGCAAATGTTCATTCCAACTATATCTTTACCATTATTGAAACCAAGAGAGCGTGCTCCAGCATCATTGCAAGCGATTATTTCCCCCTCAATTTTAATAAGATAAACACCTACTAATGAGGATTCAAATAACATCCTATACATATTTTCACTTTGTTTTAAGACGTCTTCAATTTCCATAGGTTATTTTTTCCACTGCTGAGATTTCTATAAGGAACAGATTTATTCAGTATTAAGAGAAAAGTTATTTTACAGCAAAGCGGTCAGATACTTGTGGATCCTTATGATTATATAGTATCTCTAATATCGAAGGGTCTCTAAATCTTTGCTAATCAAGACATGAACTAATAGATAGGTTTATACTAAACTAAATAGAGTATCAGTTATATATATATAAATTCAGTCAACAATAAGAAATCGATTAACTATCTTTAGTCCTTCATTATAGAACGATATTACATATAATTAATTAAAAATAACTATTATAGGTTCAATCTGAATTTCAATACTGTAAAATCAATAATAAATTTTAACTCATATATTTAATATAATGCGATTTTTATTATAGTTCAAGCAATTTTCTTTACTTCAATGAAGGTTCCTATTTTATTATTGAGTGCCAGATATTGAATGAATTATCTTTTTTTTCAAGGACTTTTATTATACTAAGTATTCAAATATCTGATTTTTTTATTGATAGAAAAATCCGATAACAGGTATTGAAAAAATAAATAGTTGACAATTTTTTAACATTATAAATTATTGTAAAAAAAGGATTAATATGGGTTTTCATATTTTGGTCCTATATTTAAAAAATTATCCTCTATTTCTAATTATTAAGTTTTCAAAGAACGGTTTGGAAGAGAAATGAGAATTCTTAATAGTACTCAATGCTAGTGGATTATTTTTTATTGTATTATAAATATTGATTAAATTCAAGGAGTAATAATATGACAAAAGAAACAGAAGGAATTTTTAATGATAATTTTATTGGTGAACCACCTGCAAAGAGAGCTGTGGGATATATCCAAAATCAAAGGGAAAAGGGGAGACATGTTGCTGGTATCTACTGCGGTTATGCACCAGTTGAACTTATGCATGCTCTTGATGTTGTGCCCGCTGTGCTTTGTGCTTTTGCTAATGCTACAATTGAGGTGGCTGAGGCTGAACTTCCTGCCAATCTATGTCCACTTATCAAATCAAGTTTCGGATTTATATTATCAGACACTTGCCCATTTTTTACACTTTCAGATGTCGTAATTGCTGAGACAACCTGTGATGGAAAGAAAAAGATGTTTGAACTAATATCCGATATTAAACCTATGCATGTAATGGACCTTCCTCAATTGCCAAATGAAGAAGTGGCTCTTACAAACTGGACAGAAATGATAAAAAAATTAAAGATATTTTTAGAAAGGACCTTAAATGTAAGTGCTGATGATGAAGCAATAGAAAAGGCTATAGTTGAGAACAATGAGAAGAATAGGTTAGTTAATAAAATGCTTGATTTTGGCTCCCTAGATAATCCTGTATTAGGATGGAATGATATGCATGATATTATTTTTTATGCTACACCAGGAAGGGGGAATGAAATAAATGATTCACTTCAAAAAGGAATTGAGGTTTTAGAATCCCGAGTTAAGAATGGTTATATTCATGGTGACATTGGTGCGCCTCGTGTTTTAATAACAGGTTGTCCTACTGCTGGCGATGCATCAAAAGTCTTTAAAATAATTGAAGAGTCAGGTGGTGTTATTGTTGCAATCGATTCCTGTGTAGGCCTTAAACCCTTTGCAGAGTATATAGCTGAAGGGACAGGTGATCCTATAAGGGCAATAGCTGAAAGATATCTGAAAATTCCATGTGCCTGTATGACGCCCAATGAAAGACGTCTTTCTGAGACTGATAAATTG
>JAXHTB010000406.1:0-3425 GCA_034190185.1 Spirochaetota bacterium
TAAACAATAAGAAAAGGAGATATAAATGAAAGATTATCTGATTTTTGGATGTATTGTTTTTGGTATATGCATAATATTGATCTTTATATCATATCTTAAATCGAAATGGAATCTTAGAAGCAAAATATTTGCTTTGCTTCTGTTCGCTGTTTCATTTTGTGTGATGTTAGGTTTTACTGTAGGCGATTTGGGTTTTACTATTTTAACTATTTCAATAGTATCACCATTTGGTGTAATTGTTAGCACAATCGCAGTCCTATATCTGAATAATATGATTGTAAAACCGATAAATGAAATGCTTTCAGTAGTTGAATCGATAGCTATAGGAGATTTCACAAAAGTTTCAGATTATAAATCAAATGATGAATTAGGTAGTTTATCATCTAATATGAACATAGCTGTACAGAATATACATGATATGATCCAGAAGGTGGTTATATCCTCAAAAAATTTAGTTAAAGTTGTTGAGGAGATAGCAGGTGGGAATCAGAACCTATCCCAAAGAACAACAGAGCAAGCTTCTTCACTTGAGGAGATAGCTGCAACAATTGAGGAAAGTGCTGCAACAATAAGTCAAAACTCTGAGAATTCCATGAAGGCAAAGGAACTTTCAATAAACACAAATGGGCTTGCTGAAAAGGGAGGTAAAACAATTACTGAAGCAATTATGTCTATTAATGAAATTAATGAATCAAGCAAAAAAATTGGTGATATAATTATTATTTTAAATGAGATTTCATTTCAGACAAACCTCCTCGCGCTTAATGCGGCTGTTGAAGCAGCAAGAGCAGGCGAACATGGACGGGGTTTTGCGGTAGTTGCAGGAGAAGTGCGAAATCTTGCACAGAGAGCCTCTTCTTCATCAAAAGATATTAGTGATTTAATTAAGGATTCAGTTGAAAAAATTGATAAAGGAACTAGATTGGTAAATGAAAGTGGGGTTGCGCTAAAAAATATAATTGAAGCAACAAAAAATGTTGGTGCCATTGTAACAGAAACTGCGATAAGCAGTGAAGAGCAGAAGCTAGGAATTGAACAGATAAATGATTCAGTAACTCAATTAGATTCAATGACCCAGCAAAACGCAGCGTTAGTTGAACAAACTTCTGTCGCAAGTGAAGAGATGTCTAGACTAGCAAAAGAGCTGCTTGATATGGTAGAAAAGTTCAAGTTAATTGATAATGTAAGTTTAAAGCAAAATATTCATGATAACATAGAAACTGCTGAAGTCTAATACATCAATAAGTATCAGAAATCAATTGAGAAAAGATTGTTATGATATCAGTAATTAATAAAGATACAAAAGTAGTAACCTTATCTCATTATCTTGAAATAAATATATTGATCTATGTTGTATATTAAAAAGACAGCATTTTGAAAATTTTAATTAAATGTACTCAACAAAAAAATTGCATAAATAATATAGGACAACCAGCATTAGCGAGACAGTAAATAGTAATTATGTTATATCAATATAAAAACAGACTAATTATTTTTCCCCTAATATATACTTTCTTTATATATATTCTTGTATATCTGTAAAATACAAATGAATGCTTACAAATTATAATAAAATTTGTATATGCTTATTAAAAGTATATATGGTGTGAAGTAAAAAAAATTGATTTATTATAATTATTCGATTATAATTTTAAATATAATTGTAATCAAAATAGCAATAAAAGTCAACCATTGTGGAGAAAATGATGGGAGCTATCGGAATAAAGGAAATATTTATTGAAGAAGCAGACGAAATTTTAAATAACCTCGAATCTGATATTGTAAGTCTTGAAGAGGAAAACAATCCTGAAATAATTAACAGAGTCTTTAGATATATGCATACATTAAAGGGAAGTTCTGGAATTGCAGGATTTAATGAGATAAGCGAATTTACACATAAGGTTGAAAATCTACTAGACCGTGTAAGAGGAGGAGAGCTTGAAGTTAAAAAAAGTCTTATCGATATACTACTTGGAAGTATAGACTGGGTAAAGTTGAACATTTTTAATACTGATGTTGATTCTAAAGACTTAAGAGACTCATTAATCGATGATATATTACATTACAGCAGTGTCAATGAGGAAATAGAATCAATTAAAACTACAGAAGAAGCTGATACTTGCCAGGATAAAATTACAGGATCAACTAATGAACTCAGAATTAATGATATTGGATATAATTATTTTCATATTAAATCAAAATTCAAAGAAGATATTTTTGAATTTGGTATAGATCCATTAATGTTAATTGAAGATTTATCATCATTGGGTCGTTTTTGTAAAAACAGCATCAACAGAAACAGGTTCCCAAATTTTGAAGAATTTAATCCTGAAAAATGTTATTTAGATTGGGACATTATATTAAAAACTAGACATCCTCAGGAAAAGATCGATGATGTTTTTTTATTTGTTAAAGATGATAATGAAATTGATATTCAAAACATCACATCTACTTATATAGAGAATGAGAAAGATAATTCATATGTAGAAGTTAAAAGACTTGGCGACCTTCTTTTAAGAAAGGGCATCATTACTTCTGATGAGTTAAATGATGTGTTAGCTATTCAGGATGAAAAGAATCACAGGATTGGAGATATAATAATTGAGAAGGGATATGCAACAGAGAATGATGTGAAGGTTGCCCTGCATGAACAGGAAAAGATAAAAATTAAAATTGAATCAAGCACTGTAAGAGTGGATACAAGGAAGCTTGATGCATTAATGAATCTTTTAGGAGAGATCGTAATTGGGCAATCAGCCTTAACCAGAATATCAGAGGAACTTGACGAAGGAGAGGAAAGTTATAATCTTAAGAATACATTGTATGGACTTGATAGAACAACACGAGAATTTCAGGAACAGATAATGTCTATCAGAATGATACCTATTGGAGCTACATTTGAACAATTTAGAAGATTTGTAAGGGATAGCTCAAAGGCTTTTGGCAAAGATATAAAAATTGAAATAAGAGGGAAAGACACTGAACTTGACAAAACGGTAATTGAAAAAATAGGTGATCCCTTAAAGCATATGATAAGAAATGCTATAGACCATGGGATAGAATCATCACAAGAGAGAGAGAAAGCAGGAAAAGATAAAACAGGTCATATTATCCTTCAGGCATATCATCAGGAGGGAAATGTTTATATTGAGATTCTAGATGATGGACGAGGAATTGATAAGGAGAAAGTAAAAGAGAAAGCCTGTGAGATGGGACTCATCAAACCTAATGACGAAATCAGCGATGAGAAGATATTGTCATTTCTATTTGCCCCTGGATTATCAACAGCAGAGAGGGTTGGGGATCTTTCTGGTAGAGGTGTGGGTATGGATGTTGTTAAAACAAATATTGATGAATTAAGAGGCACAGTTCAGGTTGAAACAACAATAGGCAAGGGCACAACATTCAGGATAAAACTTCCTTTA
>JAXHTB010000407.1:0-3421 GCA_034190185.1 Spirochaetota bacterium
CCCTGTTCCAACGCCTATCCCCAATCCTTATATCGGCCTGCTTAAGGAGGAACTCTCCACTGATGTCACGTGCAACAACAGGGCAGTTGGCACTAAAGGCAGCAAGTCCAAGCCTGCGGGTACCGGTCACATAATCATGCCTCCGGGCACATCCTTTCATAAGCAGCCCAGCAACGAAGGCGAGGTCACTCTGGGAACTGTTCCCTCTGTCAAGGTGAACGGCAAGGAGGTTGCTGTTCTCGGCTCCAAGGTGAAGACATGTGCAGACCCTGCAGACATGGAGAACTGCTCCATTTTTGCATTAGGCGCTGCTGTGCCCCTGCCGATCAAGCTGCCAGGTATGGACGAAGATGAGTTCAAACGCTGGGGGCGGTACAGTCTTCAATACCAGAAACCCCTACGCAAGCAAGGTAGCTACAGAAAGATCTAAGAATCCGCGAACACTGAGCGCGCCCATGTGGGACAGAGCTACTGCCACAGTTGGTGAAGAAGTCACTCTGTTAGTCAATATCACCAACCAGTACCAAGGAGCTAATGTCTACTTTACTATCTGGAAAGATGACGCAGACAGGGACAAGGATATGCCAGTGGCTAAGGTCTATGGACATCACGACAATGGAAAGGCTGAGGCTAAGACACGCTTTCGTGTATCCGAAATGGATTCTGAAGTTGATGAATCCAAATTCATTTTTACTGAAAAGTCATTCTTGTGTAAAGAGGTGGAGAGTGGGAGTATAACAATAAAAAAAGTAAAACCCGAATTTAGCGATCAGAAATGGATGTTGAAGGATGAAAATGGAAATGAGACTGAAGTTAATAAGGCTAAAGTTGGAGATATTGTAAAATTTACCGCTAATGTAAAGAATATGGAAGATGGCGAGAAGGTTAAGATAAAGATATATGAGAAAGATTATCAGAGCGAAAACGATTTTATCTGCGAAGAAGAAGTAGAGGTAAAAGAAGAGAAGATTGAATATGAATGGAAGGTTGAATATCATGAGGACTTTGATGATATAAATAGCAAAAAAGAACAAGAAGAGAAGGGATATACAATACCAGAGTATATTTTTAAGATTGAGTCGAATGATTATGGCGTTACAAGTGATAATAGCCCTGTTATTGAGGGTGTATTTTGGATTTATTCTCAATTAGTAGACATTCATACTGATGAAATATTAAAAAATACTGAATATACTCTTCATTTTTCTGATGGAAGTTCCAAGAAAGGAAAGACAGATGGAGAAGGATATTTAGATGAAAAAGATATTAAACTTGACGAATACTATATAACAGTAAAAGAAAATTGATCTATGGTGAAGTTATATGAAAATTCGAGTACCATTAAATAAGGTAACAATTATAAAAACAATGCCGTCAATTAAATATTTTAAATTATTGACAACAGAACGAAAAGGAGAATGGAGTGATGATGGTGTTAATATTGTTGGGATCAGAGATGATTCTCTTTTATCACTACCAAAAGAACAAAAGCATAATGATATTTTTATAGTAATTGTACAGAATAAGATAAAAGGATATTTTATTGGTTCTACTGAACCAGGGGTAAGTAGTTACCAGGGTTCCCGTAAAAACAGGGGAGTTGCACATTTACGAGTAGATGATTATATTTTTAAATTTGTAAATGGTACTAAGGGAGTTAGAAAGCATGGATATTTGGCTACAATTAAGAAATATGTAAAAGTTGACAGAGATCGAGATGAATCCGGAGGTATTTCTAAAAATCCATATCTAATTGCCTTTGAAGAATATTATGATGCTGGTGGTGATTTGCATAATGTAGATGCTGAATTCATTCATTTCCACTTTGGTGGTTCAACTACTTGGGATATTGGAGTAAGTAATTTTTCTCATGGTTGTCAGGTTATAGCCGGAGATAGATGGTTTTATACAGCATATCAAAGAACAGATTATCATAATATTGATAAACATTATCATGGAGCATATATAGATTTTATAAGAGAAATAAAAAGTGGAATAGCTATATCAGAGAATAAAATTTATTATCATTTATTTAATTCTGAAAAAATTAATGAAAATATATTTAATTTTAGAAAATGGAAAGTTGATTTAATAAAAAAAAATTAATTACTCGGATTTAGAATACACTCAAGTTAAAATAATGCCATATTTAGCTATTAATACCGTTAATAATCTATTATCGTTTTTATTAGCACTTATATTTAATTATATTTTTATATTTTCATAATATCTTGTAAGAAATCATATTCAATTTTCAATAGTGATTATTTGCATTTATCATTGATTATACATGATTACATGAAATTACAGAAATATTTTGTTTAATTAGTATTATAAATTTAGATAGTTATAATTCAAAATGAAGATTAGTAGAAAATTAAAATATAATAGAATAGCAAAAAAAGTAGTTATTTTTATTATTATCTCATTACCTTGTATAATATTCCCCAAGAATAATAATAAGTTAATTAAAATTAATGATATTACCACTAATGAAAAAGTTGAGTATTTTTTTTTTGATAAAAAGATAATTGATTATTTTCCTTATAAAATTTTATCAAAGAAAGAATTTAAAGAATTTCTCAAGAGATATGCTGTTAATATTTTACCCATAGAATATTCAGAAATCCCCCAATATACGGATTTTAACGATGTTGAAATTAAAATAAGTTCTTCAAGTTTTTTAAAAGAAGGAGGGAGACAGTACAAGCCAAAATATGCATTTGATAAAAAATTATCAACTGTATGGGTTGAAGGTGTAAGAAATTTTGGATATAAAGAGTGGATAAAATTTTATTTTACTTCTAAAAAAAAAATAATACATGTTAATTATGTAATAATTTATCCTGGGCATGGAAGATCAGAAAAATTATTTTACTTAAATAATAGAGTGAAGTCGTTAATTATGAAATCATATTCACCTGAAAAAATTAGTTTTAGTGATGATGTTGATTTTGAAGGGTATAGTTCAATTATACGTTTGAACTTTCAAGATATAAAAAAATATCACGTATTTTTAACACATCAGGGCTATATGTCTTCAAAAAAAATACAATACACATTTTATATAGAAGATGTATATAAAGGCAGTAAATATAATGATACATGTATAGCTGAAATAATTTTTGCTGATGGTTTAGATATTCCTCTTTTTAGACCTTGAAGACAACTTGTCTTCCTCAAAAGTTAAAATAATAGAGAATATTGATAATAGAAGAGCCGAGCTAATGCCTCTTTTCATTTTTTCCATAAATGACCCGTATTCCCATAGATTATTCAGAATAGAAATTCTTTCGTATTTCTTCCCGCATTATCGCATAATGTTCCGTTGGACGATGCGATTTCCTGCAGGGAATTTGTATGAGCTAAAGCGAGCCGCATACCCGAAATTATGAGTTGTGCGGTTTTTTTGTGCAGTCGG
>JAXHTB010000408.1:0-3409 GCA_034190185.1 Spirochaetota bacterium
ACAAGCATGATTCTATAGGTATAGACGCTGTTGCTATGTGTGTCAATGATATATTAACATCCGGTGCGAAACCGCTCTTCTTCCTTGATTATATTACTTGCGGAAGATTAAATGAGCATATTCTTGTAGATGTAGTTAAAGGAATTGCTGATGGATGTAAAATGGCTGAATGCAGCCTTGTAGGTGGGGAAACAGCAGAACACCCAGATTTGACTGATCCCGATTACTATGATATTGCAGGATTTTCAGTCGGTATAGTTGATCGGGAAAAAGTAATATCCGGAAGTGATATAAAAAAAGGTGACAAAATAATTGGATTAGCTTCTTCCGGCATTCATTCAAATGGATTTTCTCTGGTAAGAAAACTCTTTTTCGGGATTAAGGGGTATAATATTAACACACAATTATCAGAGCTTAATGAAGCTCTTGGCTCTGTTCTTCTTACACCAACAAGAATCTATTGCAAAAGCGTTCTTCAATGTATAGATAAGGGTGTTCATATAAAGGGTATTGTTCATATTACAGGGGGTGGTTTCTATGATAACATACCAAGGATACTTCCTAAAAACGCTGCTGCCAGAATAGAAAAAAAAGCCTTAGATATTCCTCCAATATTTAATATTATTCAGCATGAGGGGAAAATAGATGAAAGGGAGATGTTCACTACATTTAATATGGGCATAGGAATGATGCTGATATTAGACTATAATAATCAAGACAGGGCTCTGAATATACTGAAAGACAATGGAGAATCGCCGAATATTATCGGGGAAATCGTTGATTTCATAGATGAAAAAATTATGATAGTATGATGAGTTTCTTATTCCGGGTATAGAATTTTTTTTGAAAGCTCAAAATTAAAAAGTTTCCCTTAGCTGCCACTTATAAATTGATATTGATCTTGATTATTTTAATTTTAGAATAGCCTTTTTTAAATTTTGTATATTCTTTTCACTCTCGCCTATTGCATCGAAAACAATGTTTCCTTTTTTAGTAATAAGAAAAACTGCAGGGATTTTGAGCTTTGGTATAAATTTTTTTGCAGTAATCTGATATATGTCGAGTAAGCATTCATTTGTTACTCCCAATTGCTTTAGAACAGGTTTAGCCTTTTCTTTTCCTTCTTTGTTAATATTAACAAGAACTAATTTGAAATTTTTTTTCTTGCCATATTTCTTTTCAAGTTCTACTATTTGAGGAATTTCCTTTTTACAAGGGACACAATAACTTGCCCAGAAGGAGAGGATGAAATTCCCCTGCTTTTTAAGTTTGGATAGTGTTACTAATTTCCCTTTCATGTTATACAAGGCAAAATTCGGTGATTTTTTAGCTTTCGCTTCAGTATTTTCGCTATAAACCAAAAAAAATGTTATGATCAATACAGTTAAAATAATTCTTTTCATAAAAAACAAACTCCTTTTTAGTAATAAATAGTAATTTCTGAAAATCAAACGGAATATACCGATTTTCATTTTTTCCTTAATTCTTTAAAAAATTTTTTAAGAAGATATAAAGATTCCTCTTTTAATATACCGAACTCAATTTCTGGTTGATGATTTAACTTTTTATTCCCACATACATCTAGTACTGAACCGCAAGCGCCGTATTTCTTGTCTTCAGTAGCAATTATTAACTTTTTAATTCTTGCATGTATAATTGCGCCAGAGCACATTGCGCACGGTTCTTTTGTCACATACATCTCACAATCAATCAACCTTTCATTCTCTACAAATGCGCATGCATTATTTATTGAGATCATCTCAGCATGTTTAAGTGGATTTTTGCTAGCTCTGTTCTCATTGTGTGATGTGGAGATGACTCTTCCATTTTTTACAATTATAGCGCCAACAGGGATCTCCCCTTGGTTATAAGATATCTTAGCTTCATCTAAAGCAAGTCGCATAAATTTTAACTTCTCGTCAATAGTACTTAACAAAAGCTGCGCTCTTACAATAATATATTGGAATTGATATATTATGACTACTCAGCTATCTCTTACCTGCTTGAATATTTTGAATTTGTTATAAAAGTGTAAGAAAAGTAGATAAATAGCTGGAAGAGATTGAGGAAATTTTAAAACACTTTTATCATCCTCATAACTCAATAATCTCCACATCCTCTATTATTACTCCTCATTTTAAATATAGTTGAGCAGTAACGATTTATTTAATAAAATAACTTCTATTGAATTACCTAAAAATCCTGCGCTGGAAGATATGTTTTTATTATGATTTATTAGTTAATCTTTGCGTCCAAGAGGATTCGAACCTCTGACCTACGGATTCGTAGTCCGTCGCTCTATCCAGCTGAGCTATGGACGCAATATTTTATGCTTTTGCTAAGATATAACCGGTTATCCATTTTTATCTCATTTCCTAAGTATGTTCCCGGATTCTTTTTATATTATGTAAAAACAGCTTCATTCAATATTTAAAGATCTTGATACTTGATAATAGAGGTATATTTGGATTTCTATTCTTTATTAATTCAACAGTATGCCATATACAGATCATTAAATAGAGAGTATAAGCAATATATATAATTATTACAAGCGAAAAACGTACAATTCTCCATTGACTTGGAGTAAAAACTATAATTGAGTTAATTATTATTATGAAAGATATAAAAAAAAATGAAAGAAGAAATCCCTGTCTTACATGATTTTGAGAGAAGGGATTATCTTTCCTAAGAAAAAAAGGGAAGGTCCAACCAATAAAGGGGATATATGTCAATAAATCTATTGATGAAAAATTTTTATTCTGAAAATATCTATTCATGAACCATATTGATAATTACATCATAAGTATTTATTCGGAGAGAGTGGGATTCGAACCCACGGTAGCGTACACTACAACGGTTTAGCAAACCGTCCCCTTCGGCCTCTCGGGCATCTCTCCATTTAAATCGATACAAGATAAGCTGTTATGCAGCATTGAATTCAAGAAATATTAGGGAATCAATGCAAGGGTAAATAGCTACACCTTTGATATTCCGTTATTATCCAATATCCTGATATAAATCTGTGAACCGATAATTTACTCAAATAAATGCTCAATAATATCGGAGAGTGAGGGATTCGAACCCCCGGGGCAGTAAACCCAACGGTTTTCAAGACCGCCTCCATAGACCACTCGGACAACTCTCCGTAATCATAATAAGAAATAGCTGATCATATTGTCAAACAGAAATTTAGAATTTTTGTTATTTAGCCTCTTTATATTGATCAAACACTTGGATTTATATTTGTTAATAGCTTTGACTTTTTACTAAATCAAAGTAAAAAAAGTAGATTTATAATTGACAGATGAAATCTGTAAGTAATTAAGGCTTCCTGAAAAAGTTTAATTTTATTGCTATATTGTTAAACTTGAGCATTTATAACGTCCAAATAGACGCAGTAAAATTTGGG
>JAXHTB010000409.1:0-3395 GCA_034190185.1 Spirochaetota bacterium
TAAAAAATCAAACTAATTCTTCAGTCAAGTATTATATTTATAATAATATAAAAATTCAATAATAAGATGCTTCTATTTATACAATATTAGAAATTAGTTTAATTACAATACTAATCCAAGTCTAATACAGATATTACCTAAGTCAATCAACTTAAGCATCCAAAGATGCAATCTCCTTCTCAATTATCGATTTAATCAAAGGGATCAATTCATCTTTCCTAATTCTCTGCATCTCTTCAGAACCGCGTTGTTTCATCTCTATCACACCATCTTTATAATAGTTTTTGCCTAGTGTAATACGAATCGGAATGCCCACAAGGTCAGCATCTGCAAATTTAAAGCCAGGACTTGCTTTTCTGTCGTCGTATAACACTTCAATCCCTGAATCCTGAATCATATTGTATATTTCATCAGATTTTTCTATTTCATCTTCACTTTTTGCAATACCTATAATATGTACATGAAACGGAGCTATGCTCATCGGCCATATAATACCTCTATCATCATAATGCTGTTCTACTATGGCTGCCATTGTTCTATTTACGCCAATTCCATAACATCCCATTATCGGATGTATAGGCTTGCCCTGTTCGTTCAGCACTGTCAGTTCCATCGATTCAGTATATTTATATCCTAATTTAAAAATATGACCTACTTCTATCCCCCTTTTGACTATCATGGGCTTATCGCATTTAATACATCTGTCTCCCTCAACTGCAATAGTAATATCTGCCTCATCTTTAATGATAAAATCTCTGCCTGGATTAACGCCAGCAAAGTGAAGATCTTTTTCATTTGCCCCGGTTATTGCATTTTTAATATCCTTGATTGATATGTCGAAAATAGTTCTAACATCAAAATCGTTTACTGGACCTGCAAAACCAACAGGAGCTGAAGTCACCTCCTCTACAGCACTGTCTGGCGCAATCTCTAGATCAGCAGCATTAAGATGATTCTTCAGCTTATGCTCGTTTATCTCCCTGTCACCTGGGACTATTGCCATTACAGGTATTTCGTCAGCAATATATACTATACTTTTTAAAAATTTTGTGGAAGAGCAGTTAAAGAATGATACAAGCTCGTTAATTGTCTTAACGTCTGGTGTCTCAACTTTCCTAAGTTCCTTCAAATCCGCGATGCTGTTTTCTTCAACCACGCTCCTGTATTCTGCTTTTTCTTGATTTGCCTTGTATCCGCAGGACTCACATATTAGAAGAGCCTCTTCTCCAACCTCAGAGGCAACCATAAACTCCTCAGAATCGCTGCCTCCCATTGAGCCTGTATCAGCCTCAACCGGAATTGTTGCAAGGCCGCATCTTTTGAATATTTGCCTGTATGTTCTCCTCATGATCTGGTAGGATTCCTCAAGGCCGTCTTCATCAAGGTCAAAGGAGTAGGCATCCTTCATAATAAACTCCTTACTCCTCATAATCCCGAATCTTGGCCTAATTTCATCACGAAATTTCGTATTTATCTGATATACATTAAGAGGAATATCGCGATAAGATGAAATTAGTGATTGAACAACACCGGTAAATGCTTCTTCGTGCGTAGGGGCTAGAGCATATTCCATGCCGTTTCGATCTTTTATTTTTATCATTTCAGGGCCCATCGTATCCCATCTGCCAGATCTTTTCCAAAGATCGGCATTAGTCATCTCCGGCATAAGGAACTCCAGCGCTCCTGATCTGTCCATCTCTTCCTTGACTATTCTGATAATTTTATTTAACACACGCAGCCCAAGGGGAAGATATATATACATTCCTGCAGATTCCTTCCTGATGAGTCCTGCTCTGATCATTAGTCTATGACTTGCAACAACAGCATCTGAAGGGTCTTCCTTCATTGTTGGGAGGATATATCTTGAAAGTCTCATCTATTTTCTCTTCTACAATAAATATTTAAAAATACAAACTAAAATCGAACATATAATATCATGTAAATAATATTAGATAAATAACTAAGTCAATTTTTTTTTCATATAACAAAGGATTAATGGATTATTTTTTATACAGTATAATCGATTGAGATATGTTCATGGAACATATAAACTTAAAAGTAAAGTTTTTGAAGTATGGCACAATAAAAGAGAAAAAATGCTTGTATATCATACTTTAATGCTAATCTTTAAGGATCATTACTCACAGACTAAGGACTCATCTTCATAAAGATAAAGGGAAAGATAGATCAACTGATAGAGATATTATCTGTTTGGCATATGAGGAGTTGCCAAAGTGAGGAACGAACGGAGTCAATTCCCCCGTAGGGCGTAGTGACCGTATGGGAGTGAAGTCATATGCCTCGTAGTACGAAGTGCTACAGCGGATTTTAATAATACTGGACAATTATCTCTTCTCCTGCTTTAGTACATTTTATATTTTCAATATCATCAAATTCATCTGAAAGGTGGGTGCCATAAAATATAGTCTTTCCTTTGGTAATATCAGATCCTTTTATTGTGAAATCATCTTTTGACATATGGAGATCAGGATTACCTCCATTCATATCTGCCAAAACATATTTGGGAATTTCTTTTAATTCATTTTCAACGGAACTCCCCCATTTAGTATCTGCGAAATATGTAAATATATTGTCTGATTTGTTTTTAATTTTCAAACCATAGGTAAATTTTATATGTTCTAATTCAAAAAAATAACATTCTAAATCAGAATAATTTAATTTCATATTGTTATCAATTTCTATGAACCTTACGCTATTGTTCATCCATGAATAACAAGGATGATTTGTAGAGAATGCCATTTCTACCAAGTGACTTAATGTTTGGGATATTTTGGGGGGACCATAAATATTTAATGAATAATCTTGTTGATTATTAATTAAAATCCAAAGATTAATAATTAGAAAAGGAAATCCAAATATATGATCACCATGCAAATGGGAAATAAATAAATTATTGATTTTAGAGATATCAATTTTATTTTTATTTAAAGACAACATTAAATCTGGCGGAGATTCAAATAAAAAATCATTATTTATAATAAATGAATTGTATGGTAATCCTTTATTCAAGCACCCACCATTACCCAATATCTTAATTTTAATTTCTTTCATGACATAGTCCAGTATGTTTTTAAAATTCAGTAAGCTGTAGCATTTCGTACAATATTTTGATATCTCTATTAATACACCCTCAATATTTTTAAATACCTCATTATTCCAAAATCTTAAGATTCTAAATCCTTGAGATTCAAGCTATTTATCTCTTTCATTATCTTTATCCTTCTCAATGAGGTGATGTCCGCTATCTAATTCTATTACTATGCTCTTGCTGAAACATACAAAATTGACAATATATCTTCCAATAGGTTGTTGTCTTCTGAATTTCAAATCATTGAATTGTTTTGATCTTAAATGCTTCCATACTAATTTTTCAG
>JAXHTB010000041.1:0-16128 GCA_034190185.1 Spirochaetota bacterium
ACGCCTTAATGATTTTAATGTTAATACAGATTTTATTGAGATTATAGAATCGGGATGTACACCTGTTGCTTATATTATCGTTACTAAATCCGAAGGGAAAAGGACAATATTATATGAGCAGAATACCCTGCCCAAGATTCAAATTCATGATTGTATAAAGGATTTATTGTCATATACTGATGTGGTTCTACTCGACCCTGAAACCACTTACCTATCCAAGGAAATCAGATCGTTATCCACGAGCAATCATAAGATCATTTATGATTGTGAACGATGGAAAGAAGGTATTGATGATATGATGGAATTAGCTGATTATTTTATTCCATCATCAGAATTCCTTTTATCAGAAGAGCTCAAATTCAGTTGTATCTCCTTTGAAGAGAAGATATTAAATCTGAAGAATATGATAAAGGGGGAGTTAATCGTAACTAACGGCAGTGATGGAGCATATTATATCTATAATGATTTGCTATATCACATCCCAGTTCCCGAAGTCAAGGTTGCTGATACCATAGGCGCTGGTGATAACTTTCATGCAGCCTTTGCTTTTGCAATAAGCCAAGCTTATAATATCCATGAGTCTGTTAAGTTCTCAGTATCAGCAGCTACTCTATCCTGTAGAGATTACGGTGGAAGGAGCGGTATCCCCAAGTATAATGATGTTATATCTTTCGCAGACAGCCTTAAGGAGAAGATCATAGATTATTGAATAAGACCTCCAATAATACGCAGCAGAATTATTTACATTATTACATAAAAAATGATTGAAAAATAGAAATAATTTATCATGATGAATTAATCATTATATATCGGGATGTAGCGCAGTTTGGTAGCGCGCTGCGTTCGGGACGCAGAGGCCGGGAGTTCAAATCTCCCCATCCCGAATAGTAATAATTTTTAATGTTGATTAGAAATAATTATTCTTTATATTCAATTTATTCTTTTTCAGATACTATAAAAAATATTTACAGTATGTTCCCCTTAAAACAATTCTATTATTTCCTTATAGAAAACATTTAAATATCCTTACAAGAAAAATACAATTTATTCTACTTGCTAGTAATTGAAATTTAAATTGCTACAGTATATATTATTGCTTCTTATAATATTTGTTGATATAATAATATAAAACTGAAACTATGACATAGTTAATAATAAATCTAAGTATTATCTAAAATTAATATTTAATAATCCTTTAAACATATAAGATATTATTTATTAAGGAACTGTAATAATGGAAGATAAGAAAATTAAGCAAAGCATAAGCAGTAATAAATCAAAAGCGAGTCTGCCGGATATACCTGATATGTTTCTGATAGATGATCTGGGTAAACGACAAGAGTTCAGGGATTCAATCAGCAGTGATCCAGTACTGGAGTTCGATAAAGTATATTTTCAGACTCATAATACCTTTTTCAATGATATGAATCTTGATCAATTATTTAAAAAATATTTAAAAATTGAAGAATTAGAAAATCCTAATAATCATTCTATTCAGGATCTCTTCTTTTTTTTGCCCAAGAGAACTGACATCGTAAAGTTTAGACAGGATATACTTTCTGACTTTATTCAAAAACAGGACTTAAGTTATATTATTGAGGATGCAATAAATACACTTAACAAAGACCTTTCAATGGTAAGCTTTTCCGCTTCAAAAAAGGGACTATTGCTTCCCTACTCAAGATTATTAAAAAATTATGAAGACATTCTTACAGGACTTATAAAAACACTTAACTCAGCAAAATCTGAAGGACTTCTACAGATTTCAGGATTCTTAAAACAGATGAAAGATCATTCTTATATGGAAATATGGAAGGAGTACGATAGAAGAATTGAGGATGAGGTTCCTTTTTTTCTATCTTTAACAAGACGTTACGATTTTACTCCGATATCCTTTTCCATTTTTGGATTTGAGAAAGAGTCTGCGGAATTGAGTGAAAAGCTAAAACAGAATACAGACCGTTTCGGGAAAATTTCATCAAATGATATTAAAGGCAGCAGACTTGAAACTTTTGAATTAGCACTTAGTTCAAGAAATCATCATATCAGGATTCCTTTGGTGGATGCTATTGTGCAAATTATGATGCAGGTTTTTGGTAATCCTTTTCAAGGTTTGGAAGATCATGTTCGTTATACAATAGCAGCATTAAATCAATTAAATTATTATCGCAACGCAGCTGCCTTATATTTTCGTTTGACTTCCAGAGGGATAACCTGTGTATTCCCAAAAATTCAAGATATGGATTACAGGCAGATGAAAGCAATAGAGGTTAATAATTTTTTAATAGAGGTCGAGCCTGGCAAGGAATTAGTTTCCAATGATGTTGAATGCAATGATAAAAAACGGATTAATATAATAACAGGTTCCAATTATGGTGGAAAATCTTGGTATATGAAAACAATTGGTTTAGTTCAATTAATGGGTCAGGTAGGATTATTCGTACCTGCTAAAGAAGCCGTTATAAGCTTAGTTGACCATATCTATACACACTTCCCTGAAAAGGAAGGAGCTGGAGATATTGAAAGTAGATATTCTTGGGAGCTTGAACGTGCTAAAAGGATATTTACTTATGCTACACCTTACAGTTTAGTGTTATTCGATGAACCTTGTTCTGGTACTGCGTATAAGGAAGGACTGCTTCAGACAGTTACATTTATTAAAGTATCGAGCCAAATTAGTATGACAACTTTTTTTACAACACATATGCACGAGATAGCTGAAGACATTGAAAATAATAAAGATATTTACACCGATTGCGAAAACCTTTTTGTTGAAACTGAAGTAACTGATCAAGGTCCCAGATATACATATAATGTAAAACAGGGAAGAGCAATTTATAGCAACGCAGAAAAATTAGCAGAAGCAAAAGGATGTGATGAAATTGCCTTAAAGAAACTTTTAGAAGGAAGAGTACTCACAAATTCACTTCCCCAAATAGAGAAGAAGATGTGTTGAAAATCTAAAGACCTTAGGGGTAATAAGTACTATTAAGATAATATAAGATAGATAAGTGTTATTTTTATTAACTATGAAAACTCTATAAGTCTAACTAATCATTTTTAAGTAATAATTTTTAGGAAAATTCAACAATCAGATCTGATAATCCATAAATCAAATCCAAAAAAATATATGTGTTACTTATAAAAAGTATAACAAAACTGTTTTAGTTTAACTCAAACTTATTTGATAAAAAATGTATATTAAATTGTTATAAAAAGATATAAATTGGAGATTATAATGGAAAATATTAACCAGGAATTAGATCCCTTATTTAATCCCAGATCCGTTGCTGTTATCGGGGCAACAAAGAACTGGAATAAGTGGGGATATTCAACATTTTTAAGCGTGCTTCAAGGATTTAAGGGCAATGTTTATCCTATTAACCGGAACGAAAAAAAAGTTCTTGGATATGTCGCATATAAAAAAATAGGCGATGTTCCTGAGGACGTTGATCTTGCAATTTTTGTTATCCCAGCAGAAAATATACCTGAAGTAATGGAAGAATGCGCAGAAAAGGGTGTAAAAGCTGCTGTGATAATTTCTGCTGGTTTCAGAGAGACAGGCGCTGAGGGGAGAGAACTAGAGGACAGGGTTGTTGAAGCTGCAAGAAAGGGAGGAATACGATTTGTAGGACCCAACTGTATGGGTATGTGGAGCGCCTCCTCAGACTTAAGAGCATATATGTTTCCGCTTCCCACGAATCCAGGCCCCATTGCTTTTGTTTCACAAGGGGGCAATGTTGGCGCAGCTGTTGTAATGGCTGCTATCAATAGGGGGACAGGATTCCATAGATATGTTAGCTGTGGAGCTACTGCGGATATCCAGATTGAGGATTATATTGAATATTTTGCAGAAGATCCAAATGTAAAAGTCATATTAACCTATATTGAAGGATTAAATGACGGCACTAGATTTATTGAGAAAGTTAGTAAAGCCACTATAAAAAAACCAGTTATTGCATTAAAACCTGGGAAAACAGAAGCTTGTGCGCATGCTATCCTTTCACATTCCGGAGCTATTGCCGGTGTTGATGATCTATACGATGAAGCATTTAAGAAAGCTGGTGTAATTAGAGCAGACAGCCCAGAGGAATTGCTGGATATTGCTGTATGCTTCCTTACTCAGCCATTACCTCCTGGAAGAAACGTTGCTATAATTACTGGAGGAGGAAGTTACGGTGTATTATGCGCTGAATATTGCGAATCAAATGATCTAAATGTTATAGACCTTCCAGAAGAAACTATCTCTGCATTCAATGAAATTTTTCCACCACGATGGAGTCATGGCAATCCGGTCGACCCGGCCGGCGACAGAAATTTTATAGCTTATTATATGGCTCCGGAAATGGTGCTAAAACTTAATGAGATTGATGCATTGATATTTATGGGGTTCGGCAGCATTTCCGGTATTACAAATGTGATTGCTGGTGATGACAGCATGTTTTTCAGACCCCTGCCGCCTTCCTTAACCTCATTAGAAGGTGTTGATGATGTTGTTCATAGAATTATAGAAGCAATTGATAGCGGAGATATTGAGAAAACAGAATCTTTAATCAATCCGATTGTTCCTATTGTTGCATCTCTCTTAGGATCGGACCCTGATACTATGAGTAAATTTATTTCAATGATCCTGTCCAGAGATATCACGAGGAGTATGTTGAAAAAAATTGTATCTGACGTCCCTGATTTATTGATGAGAGGGGCTTCTGCTATGATAGGAGTGCTTGAGGAATTTGATAAACTTGTATCTTCACTGTTATTTACTTTGATGAAGGTTTATGGCAAACCTATTATTTCAACCACATTTACTGAAACTGCACCAAGTCTACATGGAGCAGCTCATGCCTTCCCTACTGCAGAAAAAGCTGCTGTTGTATTATCAAAATTAGTTGAATATAGGGAATATTTGGAAAGGGTGGACGCATTTGAGGATCCAAGGAAATACTGTTTTATTTTGAATAATCAATTAGACTATTTAATATAGATCAACTGTTAATTTTAGGTTTTGGTGCAATCGTTTTAAACTTTTGTCATTTTAATGAAGTAATTATATTGGGAAAAATATTGTAAATCTGATTACTAATATATGGTTATCAGATTTACAATATTCAATTTATAATTTGCATTCAGTCCAGTTAGTGCTATTTAATGAATTCATGAAAAATTTTTTCTGCATTTTTATAAAAAATTTTTTCGTAGAATGAAGGTTCCATTTTTCGGTCCAGCCAACCTAAAATGCTGTTCTTGTAATCGTAAGGGATGTTTGGAAAGTCGCTCCCAAATAGAATACGATCTGACATTTTATATAATTGTTCGTTGCTAATATCTTTCATTTCATCATCAAAGGCAGTATTATTCCTCGCCCCGATCATCGCAGTGTCAAAGTAAAGGTTTGGATAAATTTCTACAAGGGGCCACATTTCATCATACTCCTCTGCCCCCATATGGGGAACAATAACCTTCATTTCCGGATATGCCTTCATAAAGCGCTCCAGATGTTTTACGCCAGTAAAGGGAGTAAACAACCTCTCTCCTGGATGATAGTTAGTATAGGTAGGACCTGTCCCGACATGTACTAATAATACCCTGTTATATTCGATTATCTTATTATAGACTGCTTTCATTCGTTCATCATGAATAAAAAAATCAGTCACCATCAACTGAAGTTTTACACCGGCAAAATTAAATTCACCAAATATCTTATCCATTTCCTCTATGATGTTTTTGTCTCCGGGGTGTATCGTTCCAAAAGGAATAGCAGCGTTTTTCAATTGAGAAGAGGAGCAGAATGAATGTGTCCATTCATTCATTGAAGCAGCAATGCCGGGCTTATGTGCATAATTGAGAACTAAAAAATTCTTTATTTTAAATTCTGTAATCAGTTTTAATGCAAGATCTTCAGCTGAATTCTTTAAGTAGATTGGCCAATAATTATTCTCAAAGTAATCCCATATAGAGTCTAATAATTTTTTTGGAAAAAAATGCACATGAGAATCAAAATATTGATAATCATTATAATCGATCATAATAGTTTTCCTGTAATGAATTAAATAGTCTTATTCATAATAACGAACTGCATTTTTGAAAATTTGAATTCCTTCACCCTCTTCTGAAATGTTTTTCCCTTCTCTCTTCAACTTTTCCTTAAGAAATGTCCAGTCATCACGATGAGTAAAAAGGATATTCCTCTCTGGATGCGGCATTATGCCCATAATACGACCGCTTTTGTCTGAAATCGCTGCAATATCGTTTATCGAACCGTTTGGGTTGCAGGGAAATTCGGAATTACAAGGTTTTCCATCAGGGAAGGAATATCTCATTGTTACTAATCCCATCTCCTCAATCTTTGTTATAGTTTCCTTAGGTGCATAGAAATTACCCTCTCCATGAGCAACAGGAAGATGCAGCATATCAATTCCCTTTGTAAAAATTGATGAAGAATTTTTTTCGATTTTGAGGTCTATCCATCGACACTCATAGTTCAAACTCCTATTGGGCTCAAGAGAGACTTGTGCTTCTGTCATAATACCACCGATGCCAGGGATAATTCCAAGATTAACCATTACCTGAAAACCGTTGCATATCCCAAGCATAAGTGTATCTCTTTCGATAAAATGTTTAAAATCATCATATAGGCTATTCCTGATACGATTTGCAAGGGCCTTCCCGCTGCCTGTGTCATCACCAAAGGAAAATCCCCCTGGGAATGCAATTATCTGAAATTCTTTCAGCATTTCTGGATTTGATATTATATCGTTAATATGCAAAATACTAGAAAGTGCACCTGCTTTTTCAAAGGCATAGCATGTCTCATCATCACAATTTATTCCATACCCAGTTAATATTAGAGCTTTCGGTTTTATCATCTATTTTACTTCCCTTTACCAGCCTGCAGCTGTCATTATCATAGCAGTATGCTCAAAGGATTTCTTTTGTGGACGGTATTTCCGTCCAACTCCATGAGTTATCCAGATAGGCAGCCCTCCCCAGGCAATGATCCTAAATCCATAACCTGAACCGAATATATCCTCTTTAGTCGGAGAAAAGATATGAGCATAGTCAAAAAACAGATTCATTCTAAGTCGTTTAAATATATTAAATCCATATTTCAGATTTATAAGACTAAATCTATTTACCCTGAACTGATCAATTGTAAATCCATGAACAACATCTAGTTTTGCATTGTCTATTGTTCCCCCAAACCTTGCTCTTGATATAAAATCGTTGTCAACTCCACCCTTATATCGTGATCTTAGCACAAGATTGTGATTATCATTGTATAATAGTCCTGCCGTTAAAGTAACAGAATAGATTACAAAGGTTCTAGCTTTCTTCCCTAACTCATATTCTGGAGGTTCTCCCCATCTCTCCCATCTGTTTCTAATACCATAACCCGCCCATGATGAAAGTTTTACTCCCTGTGTTAACTGGTCAATTCCCTTTTCATTAATATTATCATAGGAGATATCAATTCTTGGGAAAAAATTTATATGGTCTTTAGGCATTATAAATGATTCTCCTGTATCCCTTTCAACAAAAAAATATTGCCTGGAATCAAATGTAAGACCAACAGAGGTATAAAAAGGAAACTTGTATTGTAATGTTATTATCTCGGAAGTATAATTAGTATAAAAACGATCTTCCTCCTTTAATGTTCCGCCAGAGAAACCAAGGTTAGTCCCGCTTGCAAATAAAAATGAACCAATAAATATCTCGGTTAAATCAGTAGAGCTCCATGGAAAGCCCTTCTGTTTAAATTTAAAGGTTCCCTTATATCCGACCCATCTAAAGGAAAAATCTGTTCCTGTTCCAAAAAATTTTTCCTGATCCGTTAAAAATATTGGCGCAAAAAGAGAATTCTTATCTTTAAATGGAATTTCTCCAATAAGTACAATAATCGATTTAATTTCCTCACTTGCACTTTTTTGAATTGAAGAAAGATCCTCATCATAATAAGTAGTTGTTATCTCCTCTTCAAGATACTGTTCATCCTCTCTCTGTTTGTACCATTCCTTTTTTTTTAAGTACTTGATCACACCCTTTGACTTTTCCTTTTTATTTGAGATTGTCTCCTCTGATTTTTTATCATTACTTTTAATTTGATCAGATGGAATCTCCTCAACAGCCATAGAAAGTGAAGCTAAGGATATAATTAATATCGAAGTAACAAACAGAACTGAAGCCCAAAATAAGTGTTTATTTCTTAGCTTCATCTTTATAATATTGATTTCCTTAATTATAATAAACCTCTTAATCTCTGCGTAATAAGCTGCATAATGTTTATTGATATAGTTGGATTCTCTCTTAGAGTCAATAAAAAATCTCTTCTTTTTATAGATAATATCCTTGTTCGTTTTGTTGTTTTGACACTTGCGCTCCTAGGCTCCTCGTCAATTATAGCAAGCTCCCCTATCCAGCTTCCATATCCTAGCTTTCCCAGAGACCTTTCCTTTGTATAAACCTCTACCTCCCCTTCCAAAATAATAAAAAGTTCATCTCCTATCTCACCCTGTTTTATAAATACCTTATCTTTAGAAAGCTCTATCTCTTTTGTAATTTGAGCGATATGAATAAGTTCATCTATCTTTAACTCTTTAAACAGATCATTCTCTTTAAGAAATATTATCTTTTCAATAAGAGATAGCATAGCTATTTCCTCCTTAGAATCTATATTATCATAATATGGATTTCCTAGTTCACTGGCAGTTTTAGAATAATTGAACAAGCTATATCTTAAAAGATTTGAAATACTAGGAAGAATATTCATAGTTAAATCATTGATTAGTTCAAATGATTCCTTTATTGACAAAATTTGAGTTTCAGGAATGCTGCTGTAGTCATTATCAAAAATAAATAGCGACTTTTTTGTCTGTCTTCCTGAGGATTCAATATACTCAAGGATATAGTTGTTAAGGTCTTTATCCTTTAGGATGAAATTCATTTCATAAGCCTCGTCAATGTTAAAACCTGTTAATATTGCAATTGCCTTCAGGATTAAACGCTTATGCAGTTCTATTATGTCTTCAAGAGAGATGATGAGGAATCGTATAATTGGAGAAGATTTATCTAATTTTTCTAAATCTATATTTTTCAAAGAGATAATGATATTATAAAATTTTAATATCTTATCTATCTCAAGGTCTATGAATCTATCAATAGACTTTTCAGGTTTTATATTAAGATTTAATATATAATTTAGATAATTGGAAAGCCTTGGATAACTTAAATCTTTAAATAATCTATTTAAAATTATATTCTTTGTTTTTTCATCATAATTATAAAGCCTATCCAGCTCGATCTGTGACATCTCCTCTCTATGATCAAGCAGAATGGCTTTATCTATTTCCTGTAAACTTTCAGATCGCGCAGAAAAATTGATAAGATAGCTTATTGGAGCATCCTTATATGCATAGAGGAGTCTCCTGGACTTGCCTACTTGGAGTTTATTTGAATATGGAATAAGGCTTCTTAGAAATTGTCTGTCGCGGATTTTCAAAGCAAGTTCCACAAGATGACCTAAGAAGTATTGATATGACAAAACCTGAATGAGTATAATGAACTCAATTGCCTCAAGCTTTCCTTCAAGTATTCCATTTTTTATTTCTATTATCTTTTCTATGCAATAACTATCGACATCGATATCATTGTTGTGCACCCTTCCACCCAAGGAAAGAAGTATTGAAATTGCATAGTCCTCACTTATATATCCATTAGAATAAGAATCTTGCAAAAAGGTTTTTCTTTCATTATATCTATAATTGTTTAGCAGCGACAATGCCATTCCACGAATATATGGCTCTTCATCTTTTAGAGCCCTGTATATGATCCTATTGGAATAATCATATTTTCCTGTGCCAAGAAATTTTAGTATATTTGCCTTGGTATTTGTTGAAATATTGCTAAAATTTGTATAAAGTTGGGGCAGCATATCAACAGAGGGGTTTCTGTTAAATAAGGATTCAGTAATCTCAATATTTTTATTAAGCCATTCCTTATGTGAAAGTAATTCATTATAATCTTCAAAACATAGTTCCTCATCCTTTGTTCCTATAGAGTCGAATGAAAGTCTGTTCTGTAATGCTCTTCTATATGCCATATTTTGCAAATGGGTTACAATAATAAATATAACACCAATACCTATTGCAAAAATATATCCTTGTACTGCCGAAAAATTTTTATAGATCAATAAAATTGCCCCTCCACCAAGAACCATGCCTAAGGGATTTATTATTCCACTAATAAATGACTTAACCTCTGCCATTCTGTCTCTAGGTGATGCAGCCATGATCGTATTATATACTGGAGTCCTTATTATCTGGCTTATATTCTTTCTCCAAAACCTTATTAGAATTCCTATTATCAGATTTGGAAAAATCACAAGCATAGAAATCAAAGAAAAAAACGATACAGGATAAACTAGATTCGACTTCTGTATACCTATACGTTTTATTATCCTTGAAATAATAAAAAGCTCCATAACAAGTGTTAGGAAGTCTGCAATAAATGTATAGATGCTAAGAAAAGAGGCTAGTTGATTCTTTGTGGTGAAATTAGTTGTAAATATTTTTGCAAAGTAATATTCTGACACCTGATTGGCTATTGACATTATAAAGATAGCTATTACTGTATAAGTAAAAATTGGTGATGAGTACGCAACTTTAATTTTTCTAATGATGTTATTAAATAACCTTGCATTTGAAAGCAATTTGCTTTTCTTAAGCGTTTCCTTGCCTTCCCTCATCGTCGTTGAAAACTGCAGTAATAAAATTGGAATAAAGAGCAAAAGACAATTTATTATCCACATATATGCGCCGTATCTTGATATATCCCTTGCAAATATGATATATATCAACAGACACGACAGAATTCCCCCAAGCTTTGCTCCACCAATTAAAAATGGAATAATCCTCTTGGAATTCCTCAAATTAAGGAATTGAAAGGCAAAGTTGAAGAAGTGCATATCAATAAAAAATGTAAATATATAATTGCCCATATACATAAAGAAGGGGAGCCAGGGATAGTCCTTTTCTATTATTAATGTAGCCAGTAGTATTAACGTTGAAGAGAGGCTTATTAATAGTATAAAGCCTTTTTTTAAGGAAATTCGAAGGAGGAAATAATTGTACAATATTCCAGCTATAATTAAAATGAAGCCGTTATAAATAAAAAAACGAGACAGTCCTTTTGCGCCATAAGCCTTTAAAAAAAGTGATTCACAATAAATCTGACCCACTGCAAAGAATGATCCGGATAGGAAATATAACAGAAATAAAGGCAGAACAAATCTGAGTTCATCTCTTTGGATAGAGAATATTTTCCATGCAGATTCTTTAAGATTCATAAAGGACCCTTCTCTCCTCTTTATATATATGTATCGATCATTTTACTATTTACAGTTATATATCAATTAAACAATTATTGAATTTCATGTTAATTTTTACATCCAGTAGTTCTATTGCATCATGTGCAACTCCTTAAAGATTGTAAAATAAAAAAATAACTTGTCAAGGGTCTTATGCTCTTTATTATTTGTAAAGAGAAAGGACTATGTTCACAAAGCAAGCTGCTCACTTTGTGAGTTCTAAACTTAATAAATAATTTTAAAGGAGATTTGATCAGTGGAAGAACAAACACTAATACTTCTTAAACCCGATGCTATTGACCGTCGTCTTTCTGGAAGCATTATCCAGCGCTACGAGCAGAAAGGTTTAAAGATCGCAGCTATGAAGATGATAATTGTTACTCAAAAGATGGCAGAAAAACACTATGCAGAGCACAAGGATAAACCATTTTTCAAAGATCTGGTAAATTTTATCACTAGCGGACCAATTGTGGCAATGGTACTTCAGGGATTACAGGCTATAAGTGTTGCCCGTGAAATAAATGGGGCTACAGACCCTAAGGAAGCGGCTCCTGGATCTATTCGGGGTGATATGGCAATCTCAAAACAATCAAACCTTGTTCATGCATCGGATTCTTCGAATTCTGCAAAAAGAGAGATAGCGATCTTCTTTAAAAAAGGGGAAATACTTAACTATAAACTCTCACACGACAAATGGTTTAAAGAATAAAGCCATTATAATACATAAATTATAGGACTTTTAAATTTATATCTTAGCTATATTTTAGGGGATAATGACTAGAAAACCTTATAAAGCTGTCATCTTTGATCTTGATGGGACACTTCTTAATACTTTAGAAGATATTAGCGACTCTATGAACTATGTATTAAGAAATAAGGGATTCCCAACACATAAACTTGACGCTTATAATTATTTTGTTGGTGAGGGAGTCGCAAGGCTTGTTGCTCAAGCGCTTCCGAAAGATAAACGCAATGAAGAGACAATTAAAGAATGTTATGAGGATTTTAAATATTATTATTCATTGAATTGGAAAGTAAAGACAAAACTCTATCAAGGCATTCCCGAAATGTTGAATGCTCTCACTGAGAGAGACATTAAGCTATCAATTCTTTCTAATAAACCGCATGAGTTCACACTACAATGTGTTGACGAGTTTTTCTCACAATGGATTTTTGATGTTGTACTTGGGATGAAAGATTCAGTTCCCCCAAAACCCGATCCAACAGGTGCATTGCAGATAGCTGAAAAATTTAAAATGGAGACTTCCTGTATTCTATATTTAGGTGATACTTCAGTTGATATGAAAACAGCGGTTAATGCTAAAATGCTGCCAATTGGAGTGCTATGGGGTTTTCGTTCAAGAGAGGAACTGTTACAGAATGGCGCTAAGGTTCTATTAAATAATCCCATGGATATATTAGAAATTCTGTGACTGCTCAGCTATATTCAAAATTAAAAAAAGAGGTGTAATAAAAGGGGATATGGGGATTATAAAGATATGGAGATGTTAAAAAAGTGTTGTAAAATTTACTCAATCTCTTCCATCTCCTTCTTTCCTTATCTTACACTTTTATAAAATTTAAAATAATCGAGCAGTTAAGAGATAGCTGAGTAGTTACGAAATTCTTTAATGCTCATGATTTTAAATCAATAAAGCAATTGAGGTATATAAGAATTTGTTTTGATTTTTAAATATTTTATTGTTTTTCTTGCATAATTATTTGTTATATTTTATTATTATATAATTACACTTGATTATAAGTGTTTTTTTTAATTAAATAAGAGGTCAAATGCAAGGGAAAAAAATTCTTATAGCCGAAGATGATAAACCTAGCGCCGCACTTCTAAAACAGATATTGTTAAAAGGTGGATATTTAGTAGATGTTTCTTATAATGGCAAGGAGGCGTTTGAGGCATTAAGCAAAAAGAAATATGACGCACTGCTTACTGATTGGATGATGCCTGAAATGGATGGCATTGAGTTAGTCAGAAAAGTGAGACAAGAAATCAAACCTGTTCCCCTAATAATTGTTCTTACTGTCCTTTTTTTAGATGATGCACGTGAACATGCTTTAAATTCAGGAGCTGATGATTTTATTGGGAAACCATATGATCCTATTGAACTGATTAAAAAGATAAATGATTTATTTTCGAAAGAAAAACAAACCTTACCTGCCCAAATAGAGATCCCATCTTTAACAAAAAATAGACCTGCACCTTTTTATGGTGTATGTATTGCCGCAAGTTCAGGTGGACCAGCCTCAGTAAAAAATATCCTTTCATCATTGCCAGAAATTGATAAAGCTGCTTTTTTTGTTGTACAGCATGCACCTCCATGGGCTCTGAAAGATATGGCTATTTATTGGAATAGATTAACTAAAATGGAACTTATACTAGCCAGTGACGGCATGAACATTGGTCCAGGCAAGATATATCTTGCGCCAGGAGACAGCCATATGGTTGTTAAAGAAGGATCATATAAAATATCTCTTCTCGATACCCCCCCTGAAAATCATGTTAAACCTGCTGCAGATCCACTTTTTAGGAGTGTAGCAAAGGCTTTTGGAAAACAGAGTATAGGTATTATTGTGACTGGAATGGGATGCGATGGAGCTCTTGGAGCAGGACATATATCAGCAGCAAAAGGTGTTGTTGTTGTACAGGATCCATTAACTGCTCTAGTAAACTCCATGCCTAAGGAGACTGTAAAAATTGTACCTGATGCTATTGTACTTCCTCTTGATGACATTCCAAAAAAAATTATTAATATTACAAAAAAACTGCCTTCTTAGGGAAGAATAGAATATTATTTTTGTGTACACTCAATAGATTAAGCAGTTAATTTATCATAATTGCCGATTTTTAATATCTTGTCAATATTATGCATTTTATATCTGTTTCCTGTACTACCAAAACATTTATCTTATTATCATTTAACATTTTTAGGTTGTTTCCACCATTTATAGATTTTAGGGATATTTTCTATGTCAACAATTTGCCCCATTAAAGGAATTACTGTCTGTATTTTTTCCTTGTTTGTCAGACTTATTATCTGTTCCATCGGTTCATACCAAGGATGATATGCCATATTAAAAGTCCCATTGTGGATCGGAACTAATATCTTACCTTTTAAATTTTTATAAGCTTTAATATTATCTTCAGGCATCATGTGCATCGATCTCCAACTTTCATTGTAGGCACCACACTCAAGAAAAGTTAAATCAAATGGACCATACTTTTCCCCAATTTCAGTAAAACCTTCAAAATATCCTGTATCTCCACTAAAATATACAGAATATTTCGGTGTTCTTAGTACCCATGAAGTCCATAGTGTTTCATCTGTATCAAAAATACCTCGTCCGGAAAAATGCTGGGCAGGGGTTGAAACCAATTCAATTTCTTCAATTTTAATGCTTTCCCACCAGTCAAGCTCAGTTATATTCCGTTTCTCAACCCCCCATGAAATAAGAGTTTTCCCAAGACCCAAGGGAACATAAAAGTGCGTTACTCTGTCTTTTAACTTTATAATAGAGTAATAATCTAAATGATCATAGTGATTATGTGAAATCAAAACTCCTTCAATAAATGGAAGGTTCTCAATTTTAATTGGCGGTGGATGAAAACGTTTTGGACCAATCCATTGAATCATAGAAACTCGTTTACTAAAGATTGGATCAAAAAGCCATACTTTTCTGCCAATCTGAAGTAGAATAGTTGAGTGTCCTAACCTTGAAAAACGTAGAGTTTCTTCACTGTTTTTATAGAATTCATCTCCAGTGAATCGTTTAATAGGAATTGTAAATTTAGGAATATGGTCCTCTTTATTGCCAAATAGAAATTCATTAATTACGGTTCGCCATGCGGCGCTGGCATTATATAAATTTTCAATTTTATTATGAAACTTGCCATGATGATATTGTGGTGAATATTCAGTTCGATTTTGAGAAACAAAACTTACATTATTATTACAAGAAGAAATGAGTATCATAACCAATCCTTTCATTAAAATACTAAACCATTTGCTTTTAAGTATTATTTTACTCATCAACTTTTATATTATATTTTAATAAATAGATTCTTTTATACCTAAACAAGCATATAATTTATAGGAAGAAATCGTTCAAGCTGTGGTTCGATTCAGGCGCATAAAGAGGGCTGGTGAATATTCATCATGATTTCTCAAACAGACCAGTCTTGACAGAATACTTGTCAAAATAGGAAATTACACCTGTATGTCTACAGCTATCTATATCAACTAATGCCAATAATGAACAAATGGCATAAAATAACCCATCCGTGGATTATTTTGGCGCGTAACAAGGTCGATTTTGAAAAATCACATCTGTGTAATTTTTCAAAATTCCGATGCGCTAAAAAATTGCATAATAAATTCGATTAACTACCGATTATAAGGATGAATTATCCAGAAGTGATTTCGCATCAGCAATTGTATTACGAGCCTTTTAAAAGCCGATATTTAGCAAGAGCAACTAACTCATCATTCATACAACCACGCCCTCATTATCAATATTCCAGTTAGCTGGTTTATGATGCTCTTTGTGTGCGAGTTTTGATGCCATATTTTTTTCTAATTTTCTGTAATTCTCTTTCTTCCAAATCTGGGTTATCTGAATATTGTTTAGATAATTTGTCTCTAATTTCTCTCATCATTTTAACTGCATCAAATTCTTTTTCTTTTATATTATTTTTCATCTATAATCTCCCTGGGTGATCTTATTTCTATAATAGGATAACCGTATTTTAA
>JAXHTB010000410.1:0-3392 GCA_034190185.1 Spirochaetota bacterium
CCGCATTTCCAGATAATGGCTTATACAGATCTAATGACAGTGGCGACAACTGGATTCTTGCAAGCAGTCTTGATAATCATACAATTATATATGCAGTTGAGACTCACCCAAATGACGGGCAGACCCTATATCTCGCATCAAGCCAGGGATTATTTATAAGTTTAGAACAAGGCGCTGATCTTCAAACCTTAGGTGACTTGCCAAGCGGAGAAGTTACATCAATAGCGATCCATCCTCAAAATCCACAGATGATCTATACAACTGTGAAAGGTGATGGGCTTTACCGTTCTTCCAATGGCGGATCTAACTTTACAGAGATTAAAGATTTTGATGCAGCAAGAGTCTTTATTAATCGTGGATATCCGGATGTTCTCTATCTTGTAGGTATATCAGATAACACAATAACAACACACGATGGCGGTGTAACCTGGATTGAGGATATGATTACAGAACCTGCGCCTGGTCTTGGCAGGGACGGAAGTTGGAAATCTAAGATAGCAGGTGAACTATCAGGAATAGTACCGAATCCTAATGATCCAAATGAAGCGGTTGCTTATTCCAGGGCGACTCTCTGGAAGACCACTGATGGCGGTCACACCTTTATTGACAGCTCAACCCTATTTACAGGATTCGCCTGGAGCTGGTGGAATAAGGGCGCTGCCTTTGATCCTTATAATCCTGATAGAATTGCCTTTTTTAACTGTGATGTTGGTATGGTGATTACACATAATAAAGGTAATTTTTTTGAACAGAGAAATGAACAGGCATGGAACTGGTATTCTGAAGGATATATTTCATGGATAGGGACCTATGCAGGCGCTTTTCAGACTAGACCTGATTCAAATATAATTGTTGCATCTGTGGGTGGTTACTTTAACACCCAGCTTATGCGGTCAATAGATGAGGGAGAAACATGGTCTCTTGTTACAGAAGGAAGCCAGGAGAGTGAACAGAATCTATTCATAGCATTTCATCCTGACGATCCAGAACTGGTTTATGCTGGAAATAAAATATCTTATAATGCTGGAGAGACCTTCATCAATGTTGATTTTGGCGAGTTTAACGAATTTAATCCTTCAATTCTTGGGATGTGCCGCGCAAATCCGAATATTATCTATGCAATGGACTCTGATAGATATAGAATCTTTCGATCTGACAACAGGGGACTTACCTGGAATCTATATGTTCAACCAGGATGGAGATTTCGTCGACTAGATTCACTTCCAACATTTGCCGTTGATCCTAATGATTGTGATAAGATATATACATTGTTCAGCAATTATGATCTTGCTGTTTTCAATGGTATAGATTGGAGGAGTATGGGCGTACTAGCTCTTGCTGGCGGAGAAGAACTTGGGAATTTTGTAATATCTGTTGTAATAGATCCCAATGACCCAGAAGTAATCTATGCAGGCACATCCTCTTCTGGTCTTCCATGTGTATTCAGAAGCCTAGATGGAGGATACTCATGGAAGGATATTACATATAATCATCCTAGAACCGGAGCAAAAGCAATGGCTGTTAATCCGCATACTAGCGAACTTTACAGGGGAAGCGCTTACGGAACTTGGATATTCCCGGCGCCTGTTAAGTAAATGCTGTAATAATAAGGAATAAATTATAAAAAGTCAATTTACTATTACGCCATATGAAATAGAAGTAAAGAGAGGTGATATTATTATGAAAAAAATGTTTATAGAAAGATCAATTAGGATCGGATCATCATTATTTATTGTATTCATAAGCCTTTTAATATCATTTTGTTATTTTAATAATGCCAATAAAAAAGACAACAGTAACAATAATAACAACGATAATAATACTATTATGCATGCGGGAAAGGTTATTGCTGATCATCTCGTTGCTAAAGAAACTGTTTTAAGAAGTATTCCGGAATCAGCAATTACAGCAGCAAAAGAAAATCTACACATTATGTATTGCGGAACATCTCACTCATCACAAACAACTGATGGAATGAATTACTTGCAATCGTATAAAACCGGTGATGATAGCCTTTTTGCAGTTACCTTTGACGGGAATTATATCCACGGGAGCCTGGATGTTGATTATAGACCTACTGACCCTATAGATGTATATTCAGCGCGGGATTTGAGTAATGATTCCGTTGACGGTGAAGGTTATACAGGCTACTATCATAGAACAATTGAATATCTCGATCATCCTGACCATGCTGATGTAAATGTAGTAATGTGGTCATGGTGTTCTATTGAGGGGCATGACGTTCAAATATATATAGACAACTTTAAAGAACTAATTGATATGTATAGAGCTGGAGGATCAAAAGGGAGAACAGAAGCAAATGCAGTCACTTTTGTGTTTATGACAGGATACGCTCGGGGAAGTGATGGTGATACTCCGGAACCTCCGTACATCAGATCACCTTACCAGAATTATAAAAGGATTGTTGATTACTGTGAAGAAAATGGGTATTTCTGTCTTGATTACTGGTCTCATGACACACATAATTATGAAACAGACGAATATTATCCCACAGCTCTGGGCAATACACCTACGCATCTGCTCGACTGGATGAATGATCACCCTGGTGAATGGTATGAATGCAACCCTGCTCATGCTGCTGAATATGATCTGCTTGGTAACAGGAGAGCATATGCTGCATGGTGGTTATGGGCAAGGATTGCCGGATGGGACGGTCAATCAGAATAACGAAAATTTAATCGTAAAAATCATAATAGTATTGACTGCTGTAAAAGATAAGCCTTCTTACTTAAGATAACTCGAAACTCGCATTTGAACATAAGCCGTACATCAAAGGTCATCTTTATAACTGCCTATTTTATTACAGGATTGATCCTTATATTAAGTTCAATCTGATTTCAGAAGGAATGTTGGCAGAAAATCATTCAGTGAAATTGAAACTCAATTGCTAAAAAACACACTATTTATTTCAAAAAACAGTTTGACCTTACCCTATTTTTAATATTAGCTTCTTTCTTCAAATCTCTTTTAAAGTATCCTACCCTTTTATCATAAATCCCCTTAAATCGATATAAGCTAATTCTTGAATATCTAAAAAACTTTACCTACCTGTGATACGTTGACTTATTTTTTTTCAAGTCTAATCAGATCATCTTCTATTTAGATTAACTTATCTTACTGATTCATAAATACTCATCCCGAAATCTATTTTTGCATAAACTTACACCAACTAACTTTTTTGGGGATGAATAGGTGTAAGTTTTATTATGTAAGTGTCATATATCAACTTAACTATTTCATTTGGGAAACCTCCATAGGGCGCAAATTAATTTTTAGGGTACAAAAATAAAAAAATGGCTATTAATTTTTTGGTTAATATTGTATTATGTCCCTTGAATTTATTCAAAAGAGAGGGAGATAATGAAAAAAAC
>JAXHTB010000411.1:0-3390 GCA_034190185.1 Spirochaetota bacterium
AATTTTATTTAAGAACAAATAAATTTCTACCTCCCCATGTTTTATATTTATATAAAATATATTCATTTCAAAACTACATCTAAATAATCCATTCTTCACTAACTAATCGACCTAACATTCAGGGTTATTGATTATTCATAATCAGCAATTGATATTTAATTATAAATAAATTTTGATGTAAAAATTTTAATATAATTTTGCATACAAGGTCAAATAGGACTTTAAAAATATTATTTTAAGGAGCATAGCTTATGTGTAAATATCGATTTGTTATGTTATTAGTTGTTTTAGTTTCCTCTCTTTTCCTTTTAGTTTCTTCTGTTTATGCTGGAGAAAAAGATGGTGTTACCGGGGATACCATTAAGATTGGAATCATTGCAGATTTAACAGGTCCAACTGTTGCACTTCAGATCCCTGCTGTCAATGCTATGAAATCATATTTTAAGAACATAAATGAAAAAGGTGGTGTTTTTGGCAGAAAAATAAAAGCTATAGCCGAAGATGATAGATATACCATACCAATGCATGTTTCAGCCTTTAAGAAGTTAGCTTATAGGGATAAAGTGTTTATGATAATGGAGATTGGTTCAACAGGGGGAATTCTCTCACTTATTCCAAGGTTTAATAAGCTCAAAATGCCAAATTTTATGACTAGTACTGCTAAGATGTTTGTTAAACCAACAATGCCCTATCATTTCACTAATGGAGCTGCGTATGAGGATGAAGTTAGGATAATATTTAACTATCTATTTAATGTTCTTAAGGTAAAGAATCCTAAATTAGGTCTTGTTCGTCCAGACACAGAACATGGAAAGGTTGGTTCCCGTGCAACAGCAAAACAAGTGAAACGTTTTGGCACAAAATTATTAGCAGAGGAGATCCTAGCTCCTGGAGCTATGGAGGCAGGTTCTCAAGTCTTGAATCTAAGAAGGCAAAAAATCAATTATATAATTCTTCACCTAACAGTTGCCAACTCTGTAGCATTTCTTAGGGATGGTAAAAAATATGGAATTAAGGCTAAATTTTACGGAACAAAATATACATGTACAGAAACAACTGTTCAGATGGCAGGTAAGGCTGCTAAGGAATTTTATGCAATTAATTCTTTTGCTTCATGGTACGATGATGAACCTGGAGTTAAAGAGATGAGAAAGGTAAGCTTAAAATATTATCCAGATCTTAATAAAAAGATTCCTCCTAAGATATGGACTCAAGGATGGGCAGAGGCTGTAATTGTTCATGAAGGAATTAAAAGAGCAGGCAAGAACCTGACCAGAAATGGTGTAATAAAGGCATGGGAGTCGATGAAAAATTACAATATGAAAGGACTGAGCGCTAATGCAACCTTTGGTCCTAATAAACACCAATGTTCAGAGCATTGCAAGATATACAAGGCTGATATTCCTAATGGAAAGCTTGCTCCTATCAGTGACTGGATAAAATAGAGATTACCTAATCGTTAAAATTGGGGAAGAGCTTATTTAATACATAAGCTACTATCTTTCTTTGTTCACTCAACGAAATAAATATAAAATTTTTTGCAAATAATAATTTAATCAATTGGAGAATAATTATGTATTTAAAAAGAATCTTTTATGATTTTGTAGTATTCACAGTAATTATTGTTTTATTTTTTACTCCAACCTTAGCAAAAAACGTCAGTGGTGTTACAAACGATACTATTAAGCTAGGTACAATAATTGACATGACAGGTCCTGTTACACCAATGACTGTGCCTCTTGTCCAAGCAACTAGGAACTATCTCCGCAATATCAATGAACAAGGAGGTGTGAATGGAAGAAAGATAAAGCTCATTATTGAAGATGATCATTATACAATTCCTGGCGCCATTGCCGGTTTCAAGAAATTGGTTTATAAGGATGATGTGCTTTCTATTCTTTATAGCGGCGGAACAGGTCAAACTATGGCCCTTGCATCAAAATTTCGGAAACAGAAGATCGCAACTATTACAGTAAGTTTGGCAGAAAAACTTGTAAATCCAGTCCAAAAATATTTATTTACACCAGCAGCAAGCTATAATGATGAAGTTAAAGCAATTTTCGATTATATAATGGTAACTTTAAAAGCTAAGAATCCTAAAATAGCCTTTACATATCCTGATACAGAGCATGGGAAAACAGGTTTAAGAGCTGCAAGAAAAAGAGCTGAATTTTATGGCATAAAGATTATAAGAGAAGAGATTGTAGGATTGAATATTCTGGATGCGAGTTCTCAGATACTTTCACTTAAAAGGGCAAAAGCAAATTATGTTATTGCTCATAGTGGAGTAGGTCAAACAATAGTACTGCTGCGGGATGCGAGAAAGTATGGGTACAAACCAAAATTATTCATTGGAGATTATTATACATGCGGAGAAGATCTAATAAAAATTGCTAAAAAAGCTGCTAAAAATTTTATCGGAGTGCATTCATTCAACTCGTGGTATGATGATGATCCCGGTATTTCAAAAATGAGAGATATAACACTGAAATACCAGCCGGATACAAAAATACAGACAAAATTTTATACTCAGGGATGGGTCACTGCAATGATATATGTTGAGGCTGCAAAGAGGGCAGGAAAAAATTTAAATAAATCAACTATTGTGAATGCTTTTGAGAGTTTAAAGAATTATGACACCGAAGGCTGCTGCGGGATAATTACATACAGCCCTACTCAACATCAACCTAACCATTTCTGTCGTTTTTACAAGACTGATATTGATAAGGCAATTTTTATACCTGTAACAGGATGGGTTGAACCCCGTAGATAGAAGAGGTTGATAAAACAACTTTATAAATCAGTAATATGCTGAAAAATTTTAGATACCTTTTTTAAATAAATATTAGAACATAGGAAACAATAAATATTGTATGATACGATTTTTCATAATATTTATCTACTATAAAACATATCATAAATTTTTATTTTTTTGAAAAATCCCTCAATTATTAAAGTGCACCTCCCTTGACAGATTGATAATTTATACAAATACTAGTTGACAATTTATACTGATAATTTTAATATATAACAAATTTAATACTTATCAGATATTTTAGAGAACAAAGGTTTTGAATTGGCAGTAATTAAGGATTATTTAGTTAACGTGTATTTATTATTTTCTATATTAAATTGGAGATATTATAAATTCTGATCCATTTACTATTATCATCATTTTTGTCTCTGAATCCACCAAAATTCAGAATGATGAAGTTTAGCTTTATCATTGTTTTTTAGATTTACCAACATTTACTTAAGATTTACTATTATAATACCATTTTTATACTTTTTATTGGACCTATTTCATAAGAAGACCATAATTTTTATAGTTAAATAATACTTAAACTAATTATTTTGATTATTTTAAACGAATTATCTTTACATTCCTAT
>JAXHTB010000412.1:0-3360 GCA_034190185.1 Spirochaetota bacterium
CTATTTCTAAATCCAGAACTATTAGAGGAAATATTTTACCGTCTTTTTTTGATAAATTCTGAAAAGCGCAGTTAGCTGCCTGAAGAGAAATTATTTTATTATTTTTTTTGTTATTCTAAATTCGCCTGTCACTAATGGTCGGGCTGTTTTGGAGAAAGGTATAGATTGTAAATATTTTTTTAATATATAAATGGGAAAATTTGTTAAAGATAAAATTGCATTAAATTCGATCTGTTTAAGATCTTGCTTATAAAAGTCGATATTACCGACTTCACCCCTAAGGCGCATAAAACCCGAATCAATAGAACAATCCAGGATTATATTATTACCGGTTATATCCGAATCAAGATTTAACTTATTAACTAAGAAGGAATGTTTTAATCGATTATATTTATTATAATAATGTACACCAATATCTGTAAAGGATATGCTTAATATCTGAGAAAGTTTTGATAAATCAAATCTTTGTGTTGGTTTATTTCCTGCTTGAAACAATTTTGAATATAAATAAAGATCTCCTTTATGAAAATAAATATTTCTGAGATGAATTTTATCTGAAAACAAGCTCTTCAATGAAATAGTTAGTTTTAAACGTTTAATCTTAAATATTTTGTAAATAGCATCCTGCCCCTTAAACTCAATATCAACATCTTTCATTATTAGAGAGATTGTGGGGAATACTTTTATCTCTAGGGAGTTAGCTGATAATCTAAAAAGAGTATATTCACTCAATTTCTGCAATAGCACATCTTTATAATAATGTCGGTTGGAATAAAGCATAAACATAATAATGAATGCCGTTATTATAAATAAAAGACTGGCGCCCAGCAGAAGCTTTTTAAATATAGTTAAATTTTTATGCTTTAGTCGTTTCATTTTAAGAGTCTTCTTTTTGTAAGAATTTCATATAATATTAGCGTCCCTCTGACTTTGGCGTTCTTTAAGGTGCTTGTAAAGTCTGCTTTTTAAAAAGCGCTGTCCAGCTTAAATTTCAACAAAAGCTTATTCAGAAGCCACGCGACTATTTTAGCCATTATATAGCCCAGCAACAGAGTCATTATAGCACCGATTATGTGGGTGAATAAGAAATTATATTCTCCTCAAGAGATATAAAAGACTTTGAAATAGAATTATATAGTTGATCAAAATAATTCATGATATCCTCCAAAATTTTAATTGAAATTATAATTCATATCTTTTATATAATATACTAATTTTAATATAGCAAAGTCACATTTTTTTATTGGGCTTAAAAATTTAGTGTTTTTGAAAATTAATAATATGAAAATTTTGGACATATATAAAATCGTTAAATCTGCGATGGATGTATATCCATATAATGCCAAAATATTAGAGCCTGTTATCAGATATTTTTAACCTAAACTTAATACATTGATGTATTTATATTTAAAGGATGATTTTGATATTGAAGACGCTGTGCAAAACACCCAGATCAGGATGTATGAATATCTTTCTAAGTTTCAGTTCAGATCAAGCTTTAGAGTATGGATTTATAAAATCGCATTAAATGAAGCTAAGACATATCTGGATAATTTGTCTAAAAACAATCGTATAAAATTTGAACTAACCAGTTCTGATGCTGAACAGGGTGGATTAAAAATAAAAAAAATAATAATGGTTTTAGTGATAAATTTGTTCAAAAATTAAGGATTATTCAAATCTTAGACAAAATGGATGAAAGAAATTCAGAGGTTTTAAAACTCTTTTTTGAAGATTTGATTATAAAAGAGATCAGTAATATTATTGACATTGGGGAAAGTGAGAGCCGCTTCGTGTGAAGCGGCTACATTAATATGACGCTCAATTACTGCAAGCCTCAGGCTGGGATTATATCATAACCAGCCGTCTCCAGGGAGTAACTCCTCTGCCCATGCATGAAGTTCGGGCTCCTCATGGTGGTTAAACGGAACATTATATCAGCTGATAAAGCGCGCAGCAAGGCTCATGGCGCGGCAGTGCCAGCCACGTACAGCCAAGCAAGGTCGTGGTAGATGCCTTCCCTCACCCTGAGAGTATTCACAGGAGCCCACGGATTCTCGTATTTACTCTCTTTTCTCTTAATTCTGTCTGAGAAAATAGCTACTGCCACTTAGAAAATGGCAGTATGAAAGTAATACGGGCCTATCTTGATCAGAGACTGCCTATAGTCAACAATTTCTCGGAACAGGAGTAGATAATGCTCGCTGATCGAGTTGTCTTAGCAGGTATGTACAAAGATGCATAAGAGTTGTTTATGCAGAAGATACTACTCGCAGGGAAACATATTGTGTTCGATGGTTATCGTTATATGTGGATAGATATTTCTCATCAATGGAGGAAGTGAATTTTAAAAGCAATTTCAGATATAAAAAATCCGTTTTTTATAGGGACGAAGTAAAGCATGAACTTATGATATAGCAGGCTTTCGGGTATAAACCAGCGCCTGAGTGAAAATCATGTGTTGGCAATTGATATAACTACAGGAAAAATTTATAAGATTTATATGAAATTAATTATAGAATTCATACTTAATATTATTTTTCCCGTTTCTTTTTACGCTATACATTAAGTCATCAGCCTTTTTAATTATTTCATTTACAGTTAATGGTGGATCAATAAATGAGGCAAGTCCTATACTGAATGTGACAGACCAATCATTTTGCTGCATTAAATCCATAAGAGCAGAGCGAAGTTTTTCAGCAACTGTTTTTGCTTGCCCAAATTCCGTATGCGGCAGCAGTACTGCAAATTCGTCCCCTCCTAAACGAGCCGCGGAATCCATGTTTCTGATATTATTTTTTATATGATTAGCAACTGATCTGAGCAGTCTGTCACCCTCGAGGTGACCCTGCGTATCATTGATAAGTTTAAAATTATCTAAATCAATGTATAGAATAGACAGGTAAGTTTTATATCTCCGTGAAATATCTATCTCTTTTAAAACAACTTCATAGAAAGACCTGCTATTTGGAATGCCTGTAAGATTATCGATTCGCGAGTATTTTTTTTCTAAATCAAATGCTTTTTTAAAGTTTGAAATTAGAAACGTGGTTATTAAAAAAAATCCGAATCTCATCAATGTATTCCAGTACGGTATAATAGGATGAATATATATATGACCGGTTTGTAGATCTGCAATGAACCAAGTAATCGCAGATGCTATAGATAAAACTATACCCATTGTTTTACTATAATACCAGGTAATAATTGATATTGGAATTAAATAAAAAAGGGAAAAGGAAATTTGATGGCCTATATAATAATCAATTATCCCAATTATAATTACTAACTCACCTTACGCAAAAAATGGAAGGATTTACGATAATGATACGATAATAAATACATGAAAAATAATAAAAT
>JAXHTB010000413.1:0-3354 GCA_034190185.1 Spirochaetota bacterium
TTTTAATAATAAATCCTAGGAAATAAAAATGAAAAAAATAATCATAATTTTTTTTACGTTTGTTTTATTTACTTTTTCCTATCATAATATAGGCACAACTGAAGAGCAAAAATCCTTAAACCCTGCTTCATTAATACCCTCCTCTGCAGCATCATATTTTATAATAAATGAAATTGAAAAAACTATAAAAGATCCTAAATCTATCATGCATAACATAAAAACTTATAATTGGTTTACAGATTTCTTTAAAAAAATAGAGATATTCACAAACAAAACCGGCATCGATCTCCTAAACTCTAAATCCTTAATAAATGCAGGAATAAATATCAAGAACCCTCTTTCGATAGCTGTATGGAAGAAGGACACAAAAAGAGAATGGTTGGTCTTATTTATTCCTGTAAAAGATAAAAAAAATTTTTACTTAAAGTTTATCGATATTCTGAAAAAAGGTAACACAATACCCAATATCGATCTAAAACCTGAAATTACTAATTATAAAAAATATATTATAGGCAAGGCGCTAGAGGACATCTTCTTCACATCTATAGATAATTATTTTATCCTAGCTCCGTGCCTTAAACTTATAAAGAAAATTATAGATCTTCAAATTAACGAAAGCAATGAAATTTCACTCTTGGAAGATCAATTATATAAGCAATATATACAGCAAAATTACAGATCTAATGATTATGATATTGATATCTTTATGAAAAGGGATTTTCTTTTAGATACAATTCTTAAGGATACTATCATATGCATACCTGAAAGGGAAAATATTACTAACAGCACAGCTACTGATTCTTCTCACCTTAAGAAAAATAAAAAGAATTACACAAAATTTAATTATATTGATTATCTCGGCGTTGGAATGAAAAGCGATCCTGAAGAGATGAAGATCGGAATTTCCTTAGCTTTAAATCCTGAAGGCCAAGATCTCATCTATTTACAGGATCTATTCAGAATAGGATCAGCAGAGAAAGCCATTTATTTTAAAGACTCGCTTTTATATTATTTTTCTTCCATAAATTTCAAAGGATTTGACGATTTAATAAAATACAATTCTAATACAAAAAAGTATAAAGATTTTATCGTTTTAAAAAAAGGAATAAAACAAGATCTTAATATACACTTAGCTGATATATTCTTCCCAAACTCAACATTAATTTTCAATTATATGATTGAACAACCAAGAAATATTAAAAATTCAGAAAACTTTGTTCTATTTATACCAGATATAAAAACTAACCACAAGAAAACATGGAAAAATATTTGGGAAAAGATAAAAAAAAATATTAAATACGGATCGAAAATGATCAAGGGCATAGAAGCATTCTGGTTTAAGAATAAAAGAGGCGAGATAATAAATATATTTATGCTTGGAAATGGCTTTTGTATAAGCAATAATGTTAAATGCATGGTAAATGCTATTGACAACCAGAAAAAGTCAATAACTGAAATAGATAATTATCTATTTCATACAATCGATTCTAATACCTTTTTAGCTATGTCTTTTGATTTTGAAAAGGAAAGTATGATAAAAATGATATGTAGGTTATTACTATTTTCAAGACCTGAACTATTAAATCTGCTTGAAAGTAATAATAATATAACAGTAATTGGAAAAAGAAAAAAACATATACTTTTTTTTGACATTAGAACCTATTCTGCAAAATCGGTTCAACCTAAAGGATAAAATACGTAATTAATAAAAATTAAAACAGGATTCCAAAAATGACACTCGGAGATATTATTACACAAACTGCACAAAAATATCCTGATAATCTGGCTGTAGTTTGCAGAAACAGCGGTGTAAGATATACCTATAATGAATTTAACAAACGTATAAACAGATTAGCAAATGCGCTAAAAAAATTGGGAATACGCAAAGGCGAAAGGTTAGCTGTAATTCAGCATAATTCTATAGAATATATTGAGATTTTCTTTGCCGCGTTCAAGGCCGGTATTGCTGTAGTTCCCTTAGATCACAGGATGAAGGGAGGAGAGCTTAGTTTTATCCTAAACAACTCTGAAGCCACCGCTGTTTTCATTGGCATTGAGTATGCAGATATCATCAATTCCATACAACAGGAATTAAACTTTACGAAATATTTAATATCGCTTGAACACAGCATAGAAGGTATGCAAAACTATCAGGAACTTATCAACTCATCTTCTTCCGCAGAGTCTGATTTCGATGTTAACGAAAAGGACCTTGCTACACTTTGTTATACAAGCGGAACTACAGGACGTCCTAAAGGAGTTATGATGTTGCATAAAAATCTTTTAGCAGCTACTACGAGCTGTGTGCAAGCTCTGCCGGTAAAACCGGATGATATCACACTTCATACTTCTCCATTTTCTCACATAGCGTCATCCTGGCCCTTGCTTACACACTGCTATACAGGAGGCGCAAATATAATTATTGAGCGTTTTGTTCCTTCAGTTGTTCTTGATGCTATTGAGGAAGAGAAGGTCACAACATGGAACTCTGTTCCCACAATGATCCAACGACTGATCGAAGAACCCGAAGTGCACAAGCGCGACTACAGCAACCTACGTTGGGTAGCCTATGGGGCTTCGCCAATGCCAGTAGAGACCCTTAAAAGGGCAATTTCAATATTCGGCAATCGATTTATTCAGGTATACGGCTTAACAGAAACCTATCTGCTTACACTTCTACCCATTGAAGATCACATTCTTGAAGGGAAAAAACATAAGACCAAAAGGCTCAGCTCATGCGGTCGCTCCCTTGTCAATTGTCAGGTTCGAGTCGTAAATGATGATGGGAAAGATGTAAAACCAGGCCAGGTAGGTGAAATAATAGCCAAGGGCAATAGCATTACAAATGGATATTTAAAACTACCAAAGGAGACGTCAGAGACGATTAAAGATGGATGGTTTTACACAGGCGACATGGCAAGTGTAGATAATGAGGCATACATTTATATTATAGGAAGAAGAAAAGATATTATCATTAGCGGAGGTGAAAATATATCCCCTAGAGAAGTTGAGGAGATCATCTACAAGTTTCCCTCTATTCTGGAGGCTGCAGTTATAGGTGTGCCTGATGAAAAATGGGGCGAGGCTGTATGCGCTGTAGTGGTCCTAAGACAAGGCAAAAAAGCCTCTGAAAAAGAGATAATAGACTACTGCAAGCTAAACCTTGCTTCATACAAAGCGCCAAAATTGATACAATTTACAGACCGTCTCCCTAAAACCGCAAGTGGCAAGATCCTTAAACGTGAATTGCGGGAAAGATATCTGCAGTAATATTTGTTAACTCGTGTTTCAAAGATCTATATGAAATATAGGAGATTTTAATTACTTTCTGTATCAAATAAGGCATCTTATTCT
>JAXHTB010000414.1:0-3342 GCA_034190185.1 Spirochaetota bacterium
TCCTTTTTCAGTAAAAAAATTAAGAGCAGATTCATATTTCCCACTGATCACATATCCGCACATACATTCAAGAACAGGTCTGCCTTCTTGATCTATTAAAATCTCTTCATTGATATCATATGCACATAGATACCTTTCATCTTGTACAAAACCTTCCGAAAATCCAAATGCCTCATAATAGGGATAATCGTTCCCTTCTTTCAAGCGAATACCAACAGCTTCAAATCCTGTAAATTCCTTAATCATTAGTATAATATTTCGTATAACATCAATTTTTCCGCCTCTCTGATTCAAAAGCTCTAATGATCTGATTGCCAATTCCTGATATTCTCTTGTGCTAAATTCAGAATTGCTATGTTCTTTTATTTCTAAGCTAGACATATTTTATCACCTTATATATGATTGCCATGTAAGGGGGTATGGGGATTGTAGGGATATGGAGATGATATAGTAGCAGATATCGGAATTATATTAGCCAATAAAGCTTTATTAGTACAAAATGATAATTGACTCTCTCTTTTTACAAATTTATGTGTCCTAATCATTCCTCCATCTTAAAAGCATCCTTGCCTGCTCCGCAAACAGGACAAACCCAGTCTTCAGGAATATCTTCAAACCTTGTTCCTGGCGCAATACCGTTATCAGGATCACCCTTGACAGGATCATAGATATAGCCGCAAACTGTACATCTATATACTGGCTGGCTCTTTTCCTGCTTCTCCTCCTTAATATATGTCGATGCAGTCTTGGGTGTTGTCCCCCTTTTTACCTGATGATAATAGGCATAGGTAAGAGGCTCGCCCTCCTTAAGTATATCGCTATCTATCACTTCACCTACAAAAATTGTGTGAGTCCCAACATCCAATCTATTTATAACCTTTAGTTCAAGATATCCAAGTGTATGCTCCAATATTATCGGCGCGCCTGTTTGCCCAAGGCGATACTCCACTTCTGAGCATTTATCCAACTCTCTGCCGCACTTAAAACCAAAATGCCCTATTAGTTTCAGTGGAGTGTCTTTGCTTAGGATAGAAATTACAAAGACCTCGCTTTCTGAAATAAATTCATGTGTGTAATTCTGTTTATTGATTGCAACTGCAACTGAAAGAGGATCGCTTGTAATCTGAAACACAGTATTTGCAATCTGCCCATTTATGGCATCTCCCTTACATGAGGTGATAATATAAAGTCCATAGCTTATCTGATGTAAAACTTTCGGATTCATTTAATCACTCCTGGTAATTTATTTTTTATTGTTCGAATAATACTTTTTCAATTGAGACATAATAAAGATGCGGAGTCCTGCAAGCAAGATCGTTAATATCTATGTATATTCTAACGTTCGAACATCAAACCTCTATTTGCAATTGCCAATTCGACGGCCGCTCATAATGCTTTTCATCTTCATCTTTTCCTGTCCAGGATATTTCATGACTAATGTCATATAACCCTTAAAACTGGTCCCTTTATACGTAATCTTGCCTGATCCACTTGTTGTGCCGTTCTGATTTTTACAAAATATTTTCCATGTAACTGTATTACCCTTTATCTTTACTTTTGATATTTTGCAGCCTTGATTTTCCTGAGAATTCTGTGGCACCATATCACTTTTTGTGAGACACTGAGTGTGTGTAACAGCAGGCATTGCCATTGGCATCCCAGGCATCTCAGTCTTTGTTGTAATCTCCCACAGGCCTTCCCGCATATTTGGCGCTTTGCCAGAAAGAGGAAGTGTAACAAGAATAGATAAGGCAATTGAGGAAAGAACTATCCTTTTTAACAAATATCGCTCCTTTAATTTAAATATTATAGTTTGAAATTAAACTAATCGTAAGAAATAGTATTAGAAGAATGCAAATGTTTTAAGTCAAGATATTATCATTTTAATAAAAAAATTTACTGACTATAAAAACAAATAAAGATAATTCATCCCAACAACTACTGAGTAAAAGTCAAAATCGTGATAGTCGGAATAATAATCAATTCTTTTTTATATCTCATTATATTTACTCAATTCATGCGTATCGATCAGCCTAAAAATGTTGATACTGGTTATATAGTGCAATATTTAAAACAAATTGATGATTGAAAATCGACCTATTTAAGTAAATAATAATTGTATTGCAGATGAAAAAAGCAAAAATGTAAAGCATTTATTCATATTCATAGCTTCAAAAATAAAAAAATGACAGTGTCTTTAAGATATTATTATAAATCATAATTTCAGGGAAAAAGTTATAGACAAAGAATAGTACATTCTAATATCTAATAGTATAGATTTGTAAACTTAGCATCTTCAATTAACTAATAATTATAAATGCATTGATATATATGAATTGAGTCATCATGTGAATCTTAATGATGTCATTCCCTAAATTTAGATTGAATAAAGGAGAAAAGCTATGGAATATAAAAAAATAATTTTTGAAGTGAAGGATGGGATCGCCAAGATCATTATCAATCGTCCAGAAGTAAAAAATGCTATGGACGGTCAAACATTTACTGAGTTAATTGATGCCTTTAAAGAAGTAGAGAATAATGAACAGATTGGCGTGGCTATCCTTTCTGGGGCTGGAAATAATTTCTCCGCTGGGGCAGATATAAAATTTATAGCAAAACTTCGAGAAAGCGGCAGTGATGAACCTAAGGTAGATATAGAAGATGTCTTTGAAATTATCGATAAAATAGAAAAACCTGTAATAGCTGCAATAAATGGCTACTGTATTGCTGGTGCTTTTGAGCTTGTTCTTACATGCGATATGATTATTGCTGGTGAAAATGCCAGAATTGGTGATACTCATGCACGCCTTGGACTTGTGATGTCAGCAGGAGGTACTCAAAGACTGGCTCGTCAAGTTGGTGCAATGAAAGCAAAGGAGATGTTCTTTACATGCGATCTGCTCTCTGCAAAAGAGGCAGAACGAATCGGTCTGGTGAACAAGGTAGTAGCATCAGAGAAACTGGATGAAGAGGCAGAAAACTTAGCCCGTAAGATCTTGGGTAACAGCATTCCGGCCATCGGTGTGATAAAATCATGCATAAATCAGGGCATGATGCTAGACCTTGAATCAGGTCTTAAGCTGGAGAAGGAACTCGCCTCTGCCTTTACATACCCAGATAGAGAAGAGAGGATGAAGGCTTTAGCAAATAAAAAGAAGGGATAACATAGATTTATAAAGAAATTGAGCATATTTAAAGAAGCGCAGAAATTACATATTCAGTTGAGGGCATTAGCATTGCAATATATTCCTTAGATTTTTATCATTATTATTTATGATAATATGTTGATTTGAGTTTAAGGATAGTATAAATAGTACTAGTTATATTTATATAATCTTTTTT
>JAXHTB010000415.1:0-3323 GCA_034190185.1 Spirochaetota bacterium
ATCCACCCCAATCACTGCAGAGTTCAGTCAACTCGCCTGTGCCTGATGACAGATCGAATGTCCAAATCTTGTTGACTAACGACCATGTTGAATCGTAACCTCCAGCTAAGAAACCATTAGTTCCTGCACACCCTAATACTCCAGCACCAGAGATATCAATAACTGCAGAAGAACCATTCTCAAGATCATAAACCTCTAATTGATCTATTCCAGAACAGTAAAGAAAGTTCTGGTATAAAACAGTATATTGAGTATTTCTTATTGTAAGATCCGCCTCTTTTTCTTCATCAGTTACATTGTAGATATATGATCCATGATTTCCCCAAAACTCATCCATAGTATATACTGTGCAGTATAGTTTATTGTTATAATAGAATATTGATGTTGGATTGTCATTATTCAATTCATCTTCATTAATCTCAATCTCCCTTGTGAATGAATAATCTGTTGGATTAAACTCAATTATGCTCCCATCAGTTGAACCAGCTTGACCCATCAGAGATATATAGCCATGAGTAGCATCAACAATTACTATACACTTTGGATTATCATAATTAGTACTGGCCCATGTTGCTATATCAATTTCAAATAATGAACTTAATTCTTCTCCATCATAATTAAATACATAAAATCTTGAATCCTGATTACGACAGGCCACAAAAATCCTATTATCAAGCACAGCTAATGCACTTGCAGCTCCATCTGAATCTATAGCTTCCTCATCAACAACTGAGCCATCTACAGAAGAGTAGGCTGTTAATTTATCGTTATTTGCATAGGATATAATAATAACCTCTAATCCATTCACTAAATGATATCCTCCTTCATCATCTTCAAAACAACCAACAAGAAATAAAAATGTAACTGAAAAGAATAGTAAAATGATAAATGTAGAAAATTTTTTAAACATCAAGACCTCCTTGAATTTTATTTTATTAGAATCTAATTTTTTGATATCTATTCAAGGAGAGAGCTGAAATATTCAAAAAAAAACACGCCCTGAGGCGTGTTTCTGTATTTGTCTAAAAAATAATCGAATATTCAAACTATTTAAATCAAATCCCTTTCCTCGAGGATATCCAGTTTGACAGGAGTCTCTGACTTATCTAGCACATACATGCTAAAATTACAGTTGCGGGCCAGTGTGGGATTTACACCCAGCTTCCTCCTAATTTATTTGAAAGAACTTTGAACTCATAATTAGAAATATTTTATAAATCCTTTTATGAATCACATTTGATTATTCAGATCAATTAATTGAGTTAGTCTGTCAATAATAATTTGAGATTTGTTAAAATTTTTTTGATCTTTTTTACATGATCACTCAATAAACATCAATTCAAAGGGAGGCAGTCCAACATATACAGGACTATCGCTGTTCATTGGTAAATCATTATTGTTAGTATCGTAAATTCGGACCCCTGGATCTAGCGCATTCCTGTCGCAAAGAAATAACATCCCAGAACCGCTATGATATCCCAATGTCCATAAAAAGCCATGCTCATTGTTATCAATTCTGATGGTTTTAGTTATCTCCCCAGTTTGAGGATTAAATTTTACGAGTTTTGAATGGAAATTAGCATCACGTATAGTGGCATATGCTTCATCACTTGACTTTATTATGAACTCTGAAATCTCTGCATTAGCATCTGTTTCTTTTAAGATATAGCCTTGTTCACAAACCAAATCCTGAATATCTATTGCAACAATCCCGCAGTCAAGTTCAATCCAATATCCAAAAAAACCTACACATGAGATAAAAAGATGGTCATTACCATCAGCCGTATCTGGCTGCCACCATGCTCCAGGCACAAATCGAAAGTCTGAATAAGGATTTGTTGCATGCACATCTGCCCATTCAAGTCTTATTTCTGAAATAACGCTATTATAGCTCGCGCTTACAGGATCAGTATCTATTACAATAACAGAGCTATACTCTGAGGGTCGATTATCCGATTTAAGTCTCTGAATCTGAACAAAAAGCCTTTCTGTTTCTTCATGATAATAAAGACGGGACATTCTGGGCTTTCCATCTGTAGAAGAATGCGCATAATCAGAAAGATCGATCTCGCCGGTTTTTATTCCAGTAGTGGGATTTATTATCCATAGTTCTTTTTCATTATATCTTGTTACATAGGCACTTTCCGGATTGACCAGCGCAATATCAGCAGGATTAGAGTTCGCACCCATTGATATTTCTATCAAAGTCTGAAAATTATGCGTTGGTTCCAGCACCTGAATGTTATCTCTACCGAGTCTATTTATTATATATACCTTATCAAAAAAATATCTTACAGAAACATTGGAATGAATATTACCTGGACCTAAATCATTATAAGCAGTAAATGAATCAATATCAATAGTTGAATATGAACCAGTCTGGTAGTCTGATGTTGCAATAAATACGATATTAGATGAAGGAGATATCGGGATATTTTTTGGCTTCGGCTCTTGAAAAAACTCTGGTGCTTCGCAATGCAAAACAGAAAAGAAAAATAATATACAACCAATTATTTTCAACATGTTATCTGCCATCCATTCAAAACTTAGATGATATTGTCGCATAATATGATCTCCCAGGAAGCGGGTATCCGATTATATCTTTAGTTCTATTATCTGAAATATTTTTCACTTCAAGAGAAACCGCGATCCATGAAACTGGAAATAACTGCAGATTAAGGTTATGCAAGATCCTCCTTTCAAGATAATAAAACTCAGAATTTGCTCTATCTCGAAAGTTGACACCAGTATAGCTCAATTCATAAATCAAAGATAGATATTTGTCGAATATCTTTGCTCTGAAAGATGCCTCATTCCTTGGACGGTGAGGAAGGTAGTTATTTTCATAGTATGGTATACCGCTTTTATCAATGGCTTCCTGCAGTGTATAATTACAGCTTAATAGGAGATGATCATAAATTGACATAGTGAGCTTAAATTCATGCCCCATAATCCTTGCTTTATCCAGATTTTGGGCTTTCATGGTCAACTGTGAGTTTTGCAGAAAGATGATTATATCTCGAGTAGTATTATGGAAAAATGCATACTCAAAATCTATCCAATCAAAGAAGAGAATTTGTTTCCTTTGACTTATCCCGAAACCAATATCCCTGTTGATCGAGGTTTCATGCTTTAGATATGGATTGCCTATAATGAAACCTCTTTCACCAAAGAGTTCTGAAAATAATGGCGCTCTGTGGGTTTTTCCAATGTTCCCTTTGATAAAAAAAGCATGATCGAATGGAAAGTACTTAACACCGATCCTGCTGTTATATATATCATTGCTTATCTTATCTTCGCACGGAATATCTATAAAATAGCCG
>JAXHTB010000416.1:0-3306 GCA_034190185.1 Spirochaetota bacterium
GGAGATATTTCATAAACGATTTAACGGATTATTACAATACTACAACGAATTTCATGCCCTTATTGTGATTCATGGGAAGAATATTTGTAAAAAAAATCCAGTCTGCATTGAATGCTGTATTTCAGATCTATGCGGAAAAAATATTTAAACACAATTTAATATATAAATTTGTTTTAATTTTAGATCTTTAATTTTGGCTTCTTGAATGAGTTATACATCTACTTCAATCGCCTTTATTAAATCCTTACCCTCCTGTTTTGCAGAATACATAATAGAGTCTGCTTTTGCAATAGCATTATCAACACTTATGGGAGGTTTAATAAATGTGACAATACCGATGCTAAAGGTTACTGGCCATTTATTTTCCTTCATAATTTCAGACAGTATAGTTTTTAGTTTGTTAACAACTGAATAAGCAATTTTTGAATCTGTTTGGGATAATAGAATTACAAATTCATCACCGCCAAGTCTCGCGATTTCATCAATCTCACGTATATTATTCTTAATAGTATCAGCTACTAAACATATAAGAGCATCTCCTGTATTATGCCCAAAAGAATCATTTATATTTTTGAAGTTGTCAATATCTAAATATGCTATTGAAAAGGGATGAAAATATCTTTGAGCCCTATGAATTTCTAAAGAAGCTTTTTCGATAAAAGTTCTCCTGTTGGGAATCCCTGTTAGAGGATCGGTTCTTGCTATCTCGTTTAATTTATTAAAAGCATTTGTCAACTCCTCGTTTCTTTTTTCAAGTGCCAAAGCCATTAAATTAAAGTTATCCTCTAGTTCGCCCAGCTCACCTACTGATTTAACTTTTACATTAACTGAAAAATCTCCTCCAGAAATTTTCTTTGAAACATGTACTAAATACTTGATTGGATTTGTAATCCTTTTAGCAAATATATGTGAAACTGATATTGCGATAATCATGGCCATTATTGTTATTACTACTAACGATAATATTGTATTAGTTCTCAAATCAACATATTTGTTTTCCAGCATGCCAACATATAGAATTCCTATAATCTGATTATTGATATTTCGAATAGGCTCATATGCTGTTATATACCATGAATTAACAACAAAAGCTCTGTCAATCCACTGTTTGCCTTGCTCAAGTACTTTATTATATACTTCTTCAGATACTCTTGTGCCTATTGCTCTTTCCCCATCTATAGTTAGAACATTGGTTGAAACTCTCAAATCTTTTTGAAATATTGTTGCAGTTCCTATATCAATATTGTTGTATCTTTCACCTCGATATACTATATCTTTAATTTTATCAACTAGTTGATAATTACGGTTAATTAAATCACCGCCATATACAATACCTAACAATTCTCCATTGATACTATATATAGGAATTGCTGCTATTATCATTAGGCCAGAAGTTTCATAATATCTGTAAGTTTTTCTTGCCTTTGGTGTCTTGACATACTTAGTATAAGCGCGATCAGCAAAGGTATCCCCCTCTTTTTTTAATTTTGAAGCATTTACAATTTCAATAGAAGCTGCGGGACGCTTTGTTGATAAAATTCGGTTTATAATTGGATCACCAGCCTGACTATCCCCATAGCAAGCAGGATTACTTGATCTGAAGATTACTGTTCCTTTACTATCCGTCACTGTTAATATTTCAATATTATCAACCTTACTTATTTCGCGTAAATGTCTTTGTATATGTTTTTTAAGTAAAGTTCTATCATTTCTAATAAGCGCATTCTTAATACAGTATCTTAAAGAGAGAAAAAATACCGTTTGTTTAATCGATTTTACTCTGTTGTTCAACACTTCCCTTGCAGTATTTAAATCATTTTGTACCTTAACCTGAGCTTGATTGATCACTCCTTTATTGATTATGATTACTCCGATAGTAATAGCAGCTATACCGGTCATTATAATTATGAAGGAGTAACTTATCATAAGCCGTGATTGTAAGTTCAGTTTTATCATGTTTTTCCAATCTTGATATTAAATATAAAGTATACTCTTTCCTATTTTGAGAGATAGGTCTAATTGTAATCAATTTTGTATATTCTTAGTCAATCCAATATATTAAATTGAAATCTTTTACTTTTTGGGATTGTATTGTTTTTTTGAAAGCTTTTTTTATTAAAGAACCGCGTAAACTTGCCTTTTTAAAATTGACAGATTTTAGGTCTGTAAAGGTCATATCTACCTGAACTAGTATGCCCCTACTAAAATTTGTGTTATTTAGTTTTGAATTTCTAAAGTCAGCCCTATATAATTGAGAATCACGGAAATCAGCTCCGCTAAGGTCAGCCCCATTAAAATTAATTTTATACATGATCGAATTTTTAAAATTTGCCATACTAAGATTTACATCACAAAAATTAACCCCGTTAATATTTGCTCCTCTGAAAATAGCATTACTTAGATTTGTGCCTGTAAAATCGACATCTTTAAAATTTGTTTTGCTTAAGTTAGCTCCAGTAAGTTCAGCGTTTCTAAAGATAGCTCCGCTGATATTTGCTCCTGATAGGTCCGCACCCTTAAGGTTCGCATCAGATAGATTAGCTCCTCTAAGATCTGCTTCGCTAAGATTTACACCTTGTAAATTAGATCCGCTAAGGTTAGCATTATTCAGTTTTGCTTTTTCCAGGTTCAGATCCCTAAGATCTCTCCCGTGAAGATCTTTTCCTTGAAGATCACTCCCCCTATAGTCTTTATCTATATGCAAATGTGATTCATCGATACTTTTCTCTTCATTATTATATTTATGCTTTTTTTTATCATAGTGATCTTTCATTAATGAGCTGCAACAAATCATCAGTAAACTTACGAAAAAGATCGTGATAATCGAATAATCTGATTTATTCATGATATACTATTCTATAAGTTTTGTGAAAAGTAACAATAAATATAGTTTTTATTAGGAGGTGTAAAATGAATGTGCTAAGTTAGCATATATAGTTTAGAAATGCAAGAAAATTGCTTGAAAAATTTTTTATCAATTTTATCGACAGTAGGTGAGAAAAGCTGGCATCTGGCATGTTGTAATATAATTAAGAATGATATATATTAGATTATTAATCGGAGCTATTAAAGGGCAAGGGATTGGAATCAAATTTTGTAAGCTCAAACTGTTTTACAGAAATTAAATAGTGTGTTTTTTAACCACGGATTAATATGGATGAAACACAGATTTTCCCTATAGAATTATGGAATTTTTATATAGTCATTTGATTTAACATTACTACAGTTTCAGCATTCCCCATATAGATTTAAAGATATATATGAGAAATCAACTTTATTATATTTGAAATATGATCATAACGAGTA
>JAXHTB010000417.1:0-3281 GCA_034190185.1 Spirochaetota bacterium
GAACATCAACACGCAGAGGAAGCGACATCCGGAGATATTACCGCGATCGAAGAAGATGCTGTTGATGGAGAACTCGCACAGGCGGATCAAGGAACTCAGATAGCTGAAGAATATCAACACGTAGAGGAAGCGTCATCCGGAGATACTATCGCTATCGAAGAAGATACTGATGATGAAGAGTTCGCATTGTTCGATGAAGGTAATCAGATAACTGAAGAACATCAACACGCAGAGGAAGCGACATCCGGAGATATTACCGCGATCGAAGAAGATGCTGTTGATGGAGAACTCGCACAGGCGGATCAAGGAACTCAGATAGCTGAAGAATATCAACACGCAGAGGAAGCGAGATCCAGAGATACTATCGCTATCGAAGAAAATACGAAAAATAAAAGCAAAAAAATCATTTATACATCTCTTACTTCAATTGCAGCTCTTATTGCAATAATAATATACTACACAAAAGATTTATTCATTCAAAAAAATATTGATAAAACTGAAATAATAGAAACCTCACGACCTGTTCCCATCAAAAAGACGACTAGTCCTGAAGCAAAGAAGACCGTTTTAACTTCAAAAGTAGGCCCTGTATCATCAAATAAAGTAATCCAAACTCCCCCAAAACATACAACAACACAAGAAATCACTGATTACAAAAATTTGCCGGATCACATTAAAGCACGATGCGATTTTAAAAGCTCACCTGGTTTTATTATATATGAAGTAGTTAAAGGTGATACGCTCTATGAGATAACAGAGCATTTCACAGGATATGGATTTGATTACTTTGAAGTAGCAAAGGAAAATAATATAGAAAATCCTGATTTAATCTTTCCAAAAGATAAAATAAAATATAGAATAAAAAAGAAGTAATAAATTTCCCAATTTATTAAAAGGTTTACAAAGCTGTCCTTATATCCATGCCATCATCATAAACTACCTTTATTGACTGTGCTACACAGGATTCTCTGTAAATCAAGGAGTATATTGAAGTTGAAATTAAAATTATAATATAATAATCTTAAAGAACGATTATTGAATAACAAGCAAATCCTGAACTATAGGTTTGCCATATTCAGCAGCGGCTGTTGTTACATGCAGATTTGACAGAATATCTACGCTGCTAAAGCTGTGAGTATGTCCGCATAATACTGTCATCTTGGAGTTAGGAATGGACTGCATCTTTTTTAAGAGTAAATCCCCGAGAGCCTTTGAGCTGAAATGCGGAAGCCAGTTGTCATCTGCAATCCTCCCTTCATGCTTACAAGCCTCCCGGAATGGCGGGGCATGCATTGTCGCTATAATATTCTGATAACATATAACAGCTTCATCAATTATATTTTCAAAATGATTAACTGCCTCATCTCCAAGCTTATTAAGCTCTTTTAAGCGCGTTGCAGGATCAAGTCCTTTTAATTCTTCTATCAGCAGATAATCATTTAACATCACATCAGATTTCCAATAATTCCCAAGACGCCCGTCTGCCCAGGAATCATGACCAATTAAGCATGTTTTCTCAGATAGTTCAACAATGCCGCAGTATGTTATCCAATTAAGCCAATCCGACTGATTAACGAGTTCCACTATCCCTTTTCGTACTTCAGCAATTGATCCATGATAATAATCATGATTTCCAAGTACAAAGTAGATAGGACGTTTTAATTCATTCTCAAGCATCAGTAGATAATCCTTAATACTGGCAGCTTCACCAATATCACCGCTTATAAGCAAAGCATCAGGAGAATAATTGAGAATGGAAGCACAGAAACTTTTAATCTCTTGATCTTTTAAAAAATTCAGATGCAGATCTGAGGTCCAAGCGATTCGTTTTGCTATTTTTTCACGTCCCATTTTTTAAGATATGTAGTCTGTCCAAGAGTGCTGCCGCGTCTAATTTCTTCTCGAATTCTATTCTCTTTTTCATTTACGTCAATAGCGCGATTTGCCATTTCTAACGCATATTTTTGCGGTACAACAACAATTCCACTTTCATCTCCAATTATCCAATCTCCAGGCTCAACCCTGCGGCCCCCGCATTCGATTACAGCATTTATTTCACCAAATCCTTTAGGTTCACCAGCTGTAGGAGTAAAATGCCTGGCAAACACAGGGAATTGTATCTTACGTATATCATCAATATCCCTTGCAGCGCCATCGATAATTACACCAACCACACCCTTGCTTAAACAGGAATATGTGGCAAGCTCACCCCAACATGCAATTTCACTTCCGCATGAGTCAATTACAAGCACATCCCCAGGCTTGCAATGGTCAATAGCTGTTACAGGCTTGCTCCAATCTCCTGAATAGGTTCTTACTGTTGTGGCAGGTCCTGCAAACTTTAATGGTTTATCCGGAGATCCTTTCCAAACTGCCTTTAAACCGCGCATTTCACCTGTTCTATGCATTGCATCCGAAATATTGGCTGTGCTTACTAAATGAAATGCCTCAACAAGATGATCTGTGTCAAACTTATGAAACTCCTTACTCTTAACAGGTTTTCCTATTGAAAGTGATTCAATTATGCTTCTTGCAGAATTTTCCGGGCTTTCTGCTTTATAAAGCGCACCGCCAACAATAATTATATCTGCTCCTGCTTCATATGCTTCAATAGCAGTTTCACTATTTAATCCTCCAGCAGCGGCAATTTTAACATTTGAGCTGCATGCTTCTGAAACCTTACGAATTAGCTCTATCGGTTTCATGCCCAGTACTTGCTGATCAAGTCCCACATGAATATTTATGATGTCAACCCCCAGTTCTTCCAGCTCGACAGCTCGTTTTACAGGATCACTGATCGCAATTAGATCTGTGCCAATCTTCACACCATACTTTTTTCCTGCAAGCACTGCTTCCCTGATCATTGAATCTGGCGAAACACCTAGTATCAATACAACATTTGCGCCCGATTTAGCAGCTATCTCAACCTCAACTGCTCCTGCATCCATTGTCTTCATGTCCGCGACTATTGTAAGATCAGGAAATTTTTCACGCAGAGCCCTAACTGATTCCATTCCCTCTGCTTTGATCAAAGGTGTACCGGATTCTACCCAGGTCACTCCCCCTTTCACTGCTTCCTCTGCAATCTGCATTGCTCTGGGTAGATTTATCAAATCAAGCGCTATCTGCACTGGCGGAATGCCGCTTGCATCATTTTTTTCTATGTGAAAGGTTTGCTGACTCATTTTGCAACCTCCTTAATAGTTCTTTAAAAAAAATTCTGATCTATATGTATCCCATACTATACAGGACTTATAAATGTCAAGAAATTTATATGAAAT
>JAXHTB010000418.1:0-3279 GCA_034190185.1 Spirochaetota bacterium
GATTCCTGCAGGTGTTGTTTTATCAATGCCTGTTTTATATTTATTGCACTTATTTTCTGCCCACTCATCTCCCCATGGGTATTCTCTGCCGTTCTTTCCCGCTGCTGCTGCCTGCCACTCTTTTTCTGAAAGCAGTCTGTATGTATACCCATCACTCCAGAACTGAGTCAGCCAGCTCGTATATGCATATGCCTCGTACCAACAAACGCCAACCACCAGTGAATTAGGGCACCTCCATTTGCGATCATCCCAAAGGCGTGGCTGCTTTGCACTTGATCTTTTCAGCCATTTTTTGCCCTCATCACTCCAGAAATCTTTATTTTCATATCCGCCCTCTTTAATAAATTTCTCAAACCAGTTGTTTGTTACCGGATACCTGCAAATTTCGAAGGGTTTCACTGTCACTTTCCCAATATCTTTGAGTTCATACTCGCCGCCCTCAACTTTAATGAATTCCATCATATCCCTGGGATCGCCCAGCCAGCCGAGAATTTCGCCAGCGTCTGCAAGTATTTTCGGTTCTTCTTGAAGTTTATTAATCGCTTCCAGCATTCGTGCCTTTGCTCTCTCAGTCACATGGTCATATCGCCTGTCTTTGTGAATATCCAAAAGTGAACGTGATGCCAGCCTCCAGCGTTTATACGGAACAGTATCATCCGTATTTAAAGCAGTATCTACAATGTCATTTGCCCACTTTCTATTATCAATGCTTAAGTACCCAATATACAGCTCAATCACCTCTTTATACCAGTCATCATTCCAATATAATTCTACTGCTTCAATATAGTTGGAGCTATTATCAACAATGTAATCTGCTGTTAGAAATTCCTGAAATGTCAGGTGCCAGAAATTGTACTCCCCATTTTCAAACTTCAACAGACCGCATTTTAGTTCAATATCATCAAAAGTATTCTGCATTCGCTTATCATATTCATGTTCATCCTCTTCCATATTTTTTTTGGAAACCTCCTTTAATATGCCAACGGCAAGATCCCTGTCTGCAGTGCGGATTGTCTGTGCATGCATTCTAAAAGCCAGGGTCTTCAGGTATTCATGAACAATTTCCGGATCGTCAAATCTCCTGTATAGAAGGTTATCTATAAACTTTTTGTAGAGTTCAGCCCTTTGCCCGGGCAACTCTTTATCATCATAATACAGAATGCAGATTGCTGTCAGCATCAAAGGATTGTCTATCAGCTTCTCAACTGCCGGGTGGTCAGTTATTTCACCTATCATGCCGTCAGCCGATTTTTTGCCACTACCCAAGCTACCTGAATATAAATACATAAACCATTTACCGATAAATTCCTTCACCTGATCCATATTAAGTGTCAGCAGTTTGACATGATTTTCGCTCAATCTGTTTATTGCTGCACCTTGAATGCCATGGGGTCTGCTTGTAAATACTACCCTGTTGTCATTCTGTTTAATCCTTAAATTTGCAAAAGCATTTACAATAACATCCCTATGTTCAGGCAGCACCTCATCAAGACCGTCAAGCAGAAAGATTATTTTCCCTGCCTCAATATACTGTTCAACTAATTCCAGGTTGATTACACTATCCATCTTAAACTTGAAATACCAGCTTAATATTTTTTCTGCTGTAACATTACTATTACTGTTAACAGAAGGATCATAGAAAAATTCTTTCATCTCTTTAAGCAGAATAAGAACAGGCAGATAGTTCTCCAAACCTTTGATTTTTTGCTCGTTCCTGTATGTTTGAGCAAGACAATACGCCAGATGTTTTAAAATCGTGGTCTTGCCGGATCCTGCATGTCCTTCAATAAGCAGAGAGTCGTTTTTTGCTTCAGATATTCTACATCAACAGGTTTATGCCTTTCATTCAAGTCATCCCCTACCCCTTTACTTTTTTCATTTGCCTGCTGCTCTCTTTTTACAGGTTCATACGCATAAAGTGGTATGAAAATTTCTGGAAGGCTGAGTGGAATTGCATGGCCTTTGCCATGAAGCTTTTCTGCATCCATGTGGGAATAATTATCATTTAGCCAATCGATGTATGTTTCTGGTTTTATTAGTTTCTTGGGTTTAGTTGGTTTCTTTTCTGTTTTTTCATCATTTTCTGACGATACTTCTCCAGTTGCGAGTTGTGCGCGAACCAAAGCAATGCCAAATATAACAACTCCAATGAACATCATACCCCAGACGCATAATTTATATATTTCAGATTCATTTTGAAAGAAAACAATGCCTGTTAATGAGATTAGAAGAAGCATAAGCGCAAAAATCCCCCATGGACTTTTTGCAGCAGCATTTATTATTCCTCCGAAATCTTTTGTTTTTATTTCCATGCTTTTCCCCTCTTAATAATTTGAGTATTGCCAAAATTTGTGGGAAAATTCAACAATCAGATGCTGTAATTCCCCTTTATTCACAAGGGCAGGCTCTGCGGATGCAGGAGTCTCCCCACGTCAATATATGAGATTCCTGCATTTGCAGGAATGACATCTGCTAATTGTTACTCTTGCGTCAACTGTCACTCCTAGACGAACTGTCACTCCTGCGAATGCAGGAGTCTATCAGGAGTCTTTATAGAATAGAATCATACAGATCTTTCCATTCTGGATTCATTTCATTGATAACATTTTCTTTATATACCCTTTTCCATTTTTTCATGCGCTTCTCCTTCAATATTGCACTCTTAACATTACTGGTTTGCTCATACCAAACTAGTTTATGGCAATTATATTTCTTTGTAAATCCATTGATTAAACCATTTTTATGCTCATAAACTCTTCTTTTAAGTTCATTTGTCATACCAGTATAAAGAACCGTATTATTTTTATTAGTCATTATGTAAACATAATATGTATTCATAATTTTAATTTAAAGATGAGATTTCTGTTTTCACAGGAATGATATCTGTTACCTGTCACTCCTGCGAATGCAGGAGTCTATATTATATTGAACCATGACGAGATTCCTGCATTCGCAGGAATGACATGCAGATAACAGTCCATTTTTCCTCTCCTCACTTTATGAACATTTACTATTCACCAAGAACTATTTAAGTTAATCGCCTCACCGGAGTTTTCACAACCAGGTTACTACTCACCCCGAGTCAGCGTGTTTAATAGTCTGTTCGACCATGAATATACACCCATGAATTCCATCCTCTCACTGGTGTAAACCGCCTGGATTATCAATTCCATAATATCGAGCAACGACTCCTCAATTCTGTTGCCGAGCAGAAAACGCTGGCTTCTGGGAAAGCTCTCAAGAACAGGAATTATCTATAACAATAGATCATAAAATTTT
>JAXHTB010000419.1:0-3263 GCA_034190185.1 Spirochaetota bacterium
CCCCCTTTTTTACACCTCATTTTAAATATAGCTGAGCAGTCACCATTTTTTAATGAAAACTTCATTTTTTAAACTTGGAGAAAAAGAATGTTGGTGAATAAATTATTTGAAGAAACTGTTAATAGAATACCAGATAAAACAGCTTTAATTTTTCAAGATAGGAGATTTACTTATAAACAGATCAATGAAGAAGCTAATATGTTGGCACATGCTTTAATTGATGCTGGCTTGCAAAAAGGTGATCGTGTAGTAATTTTTCTGGATAATTGCCATGAAGCTATAATTGCAATATATGGTGTTTTAAAAGCTGGAGGCATTTTTTCAACACTTAGTGCAACATTGAAGGCAGATAAACTAAAAAATATAATAAATAGCCTTGAAACATCTTTTGTCATCAGTGAATGGAAAAAATATAAAATTCTTTCAGGTGTTGTTGATAATGTAGATTTATTGAAGCCAGTAATTATATGTGCTGATGTAAAAAGTAAACCAGAGTATAATAAAGAAAAATTTATAGAATGGCATGAGTTTATAGATCCACAAAAAAAGACTAACCCGGAAATATCACGTATTGATTTAGACCTTGCAAATATTATTTTCACTTCTGGATCAACCGGTACTCCTTACGGTGTGATGATGACACACCGGAATATAGTATCGGCTTCTCTTTCTATTATCAAATATCTTAATAATACTCAAGATGATATTATACTAAATGTTTTACCAATATCCTTTGATTATGGACTTTATCAGATTATCATGACATTCATATTTGGGGGCACTATTGTTTTAGAAAAGTCGTTTTCTTATCCTTATGTGATTATTGATAAGATAATCAAAGAAAGGGTAACTGGTTTCCCTGCTGTTCCTACAATTTTTGCAATTTTACTAACACTAAAGGATTTGAAGAAGAAGGATTTTCAGCATCTGCGATATCTTACTAATACAGGCGCGGCATTACCGGTGAATCATATAAAAAAATTAAGAGAAATTTTTCCTTATGTACAAATATATTCTATGTATGGTCTTACTGAATGCAAACGAGTATCGTTCCTTCCACCTGAAGAGATTGATAAAAGGCCTTTATCAGTAGGTAAAGGAATGCCGAATGAAGAAGTATTTATAGTTGATGAGAATGGACAGAGAGTAAATAATGGTGTTGTTGGAGAGCTTGTGGTTAGAGGATCAAATGTAATGAAGGGTTATTGGAAACTACCAGAAGAGACTGATCGTGTATTAAAACCGGGATTATACCCGAATGAGAGGGTATTATATACCGGAGATTTGTTTAAAATGGATGAAGAAGGTTATTTATATTTTGTTGCTCGTAAAGATGACCTTATAAAAACAAGAGGTGAAAGAGTAAGTCCTAAAGAAGTTGAAGATGTATTGAATAATATAAATGGTGTTCATGAAGCTGCAGTTATTGGCGTGGCTGATGAGATTTTAGGAAGTGCGATAAAGGCATTTATTGTTTCAAATAATGATTATAACTTAACAGAAAAGGATATTATCAAAGCTTGTTCAAATAATCTTGAATCATTTATGGTTCCTAAGTATGTTGAGTTTATTAGTTCTTTTAGAAAAAAAGATTCAGGAAAAATCGATAAAATGGAGCTTAAATAATATTGTAACAAGATGAAGGCAAAAAGTTAATAAATATTATTTTAAGTAATCAATCGATTGCATAAATCATATTTTTTTCTTGCAATGTTTTTAAAAATAAAGCCAAAATGGAGGTGAAAATTCCAAAAAGGAAGCAAAAATGGAGTTGATTAGGCGATTTTTGAAGGATCCTGAATTAAGCTTTTTTCTTTTCGGTCCACGGGGCACAGGAAAATCAACCTGGATTCGTATGCAGTTTCCAGATGCTTTATACATAGACCTTCTTTCACCGGAGTTATTCAGAAATTATTCTGCCAGACCGGAACGCTTGAGAGAGATCATAGACGGGAATCCTGATAAAGCAATGATTATAATAGACGAAATCCAGAAGGTTCCCGCTCTTCTTGATGTAGTCCATCAAATAATTTAGGAGAAGAGAGGCAAAAGGTTTATATTAACCGGATCAAGCTCCAGGAAATTGAAGCGGACAGGGGTTGATCTTCTTGCAGGAAGAGCATTAAATAAAACCCTTCACCCATTTATGGCTGCGGAGCTTGGTGATGATTTTAATTTTAATAATTCTCTAAGAACTGGTCTTTTACCATTAATCGTAAATTCAAGTCATCCCCAAGAGGTATTAAACTCGTATATATCTTTATACTTGAGTGAAGAGGTACAGACCGAGGGCCTTGTTAGAAATATTGGAAATTTTGCGCGATTTCTTGAGGCTATAAGTTTTTCTCATGGATCAATATTGAATATTTCTGAAATAGCGAGGGATTGTCATATTGGCCGCAAAACTGTGGAGGGTTATATCATAATTCTTGAGGATCTTCTTCTATCATTCACTTTACCTGTTTTTACAAAAAGGGCAAAGAGACATTTGATTACTCATCCAAAATTTTATTTCTTTGATGCAGGGGTATTCAGGTCTATCCGGCCATCAGGCCCCATAGACAGTCCCAATGAGATAGACGGCTCGGCTCTTTAGGGAATGATTGCTCAACATCTTTTAGCATGGATTGCATATACCAGTGATAACAGCTCCATCTCCTACTGGAGGACTAAATCGGGAGTAGAGGTGGATTTTGTTATTTACAGCCCTCATAGCATTTATGCAATTGATGTTAAGAATACAAGTAATATTAGACCAAAGGATTTACGTGGCTTGAAGGCTTTTAAAGAGGATTACCCTATGGCGAAAACAGTTCTTCTGTATCGCGGAAGGGAAAAGCTGAATAAACAGGATGTGCTTTGTATGCCATGCGAAGAATTTTTGAAGGAACTTATTCCGGGTAAGCCAATCATATCATAGACTGCATCTGTGGATTATCTATTCATTGCTGATAAATTCGTAATAGTTCAGCTCCTATTAAAAAAAAGAATTAATTACTGTAAAGAAGCAAAGGAATGATATTATTTTTCTTTTTGCTGTTATAAAATGAATGATTTTCCCAAGGCATTCTTAATTTATTGCAATTATAAAAGGCTGGATATTTATAGGTTACTGTCCAATCAACGCCAGAAAGACAATAATTCACCTTTGCGACCTCTGCACCCCAAGGGTACTTCTTCGCTTCCCTCAGGGCGCGTCTTTGCGGTGGACTATTATATTAGTTCTAAACACTTATTTTTATCTATCTTCCCGCTTGCTTTTT
>JAXHTB010000042.1:0-16071 GCA_034190185.1 Spirochaetota bacterium
CAAAAATTAATTTTTTAAATATCGATACTGATTATAACCAATTATAAGTAGAATTAGCAATTGTACCATGATTACATTTTTATAATGCCATACTATACTTAATCGACTTTTTTCTTTAAACGCCAGCGCCGGATAAATTTTTGCGTCTTGCCTAATGGGCATCTGCCCAGGTTTTGCCCCATCCAATGTCTACAACTATAGGAATCGATAGATCAATTGCGCCTTCCATCTCATTTTTAACCATAGTTTCGATCTCGGATTTTTCGCTTACAGGCACCTCGAATACAAGCTCATCATGTACCTGAAGGATCATCTTTGATTTATAATTTAACTGGCATATTCTTTTTTGTATATTTATCATTGCGAGCTTTATAAGGTCAGCAGAAGTGCCCTGAATCGGGGTGTTTATTGCTATCCTCTCTGCGCTTTCTCTTATTGCAGTGTTTTCAGAATTTATTGCTGGGATAGGGCGTTTGCGCCCTAAGATAGTGCTAACATAACCATGTTCCCTGGCAAATGCCTTTTTCTCTTCAATGTAATTCTTAAATCCCGGATAAATTTCAAAATATTTTTTTATAAACTCCGCTGCCTCTTTAACTGATATATCTGCTTGTTGAGACAGGCCATAGGGAGATACTCCATATATTGTAGCAAAATTGATTATCTTTGCCTGTCTTCTCATATCAGTAGTTACAGCATCATCATTAACTTGAAACACAGAGGATGCAGTAATATTATGAATATCTAACCCATCTCTAAATGCCCTCAGCATATTATCATCCTGGGAAAGGTGAGCTGCAAGACGAAGCTCAATCTGCGAATAATCAGCTGACATCAGGAGACAACCCTCTTCCGCTATAAAGGCTTTCCTTATCTTTTTGCCGAACTCATCCCTAATCGGAATATTTTGGAGATTAGGATTAGATGATGACAATCTACCAGTAGCAACTACTGTCTGGTTATAGGACGTATGAATCCTGCCTGTTTTTTTTGATGCAAGCTGAGGTAGAGAATCAGTATATGTGCTTTTAAGCTTGTTTAATGTTCTATAGGATATTAAATAATCAATTATCTCATGCTTACCTTTTAAAGCCTCAAGCACCCTGATGTCTGTTGAAAATCCTGTTTTAGTCTTCTTAACAGGATTTAAACCCAATTTATCAAAAAGCACTCCTGATAATTCCTTTGTTGAATTTATATTAAATCTCTCCCCTACAATCTGAAATATTTTTTCTTCTACATTATTAAGCAATTTTTGGTTCTCTTTGGAAAGTTCCTTAAAATATTTCAAATCGATCTTCACACCGTTCCACTCCATAAGTGAAAGGATATCTATAAGTAGCATCTCAACATCATACATCAGTTCTTCAAGTTGCTCTTCTTTTATTTTATTCTTTAATATTTTATATAGGGAGTATGTGATATCAGCATCTTCAATAGCATAGTCCGAAAGACTTTCAAGAGGGACATCTGTAATGGATAGGGACTTTTTCCCTTTACCTACAAGATCTTCATAGCTGATAGTCTCGTATTCCAAATATTTTAGCGCAAGAGCATCGAGGTTATGCCGTCTAACAGATGGATCAAGCAGATATGACGCTATCATTGTGTCAAAATATGCGCCTTTTAGTTCTATACCTTCATTTTTTAGAACAAGTATATCAAACTTAATATTCTGTCCTATCTTCTTTATGTCTGGATTCTCAATAATCGGTTTTAAAAGATGAAGAGATAATTTCTTATCAATATTAACATCGTATTTCTGCCCACATATAGGAATATACCATCCTTCATTCTCTTTAATCGAGAGAGAAATTCCCACCAAAACCGTATCAGTAGGATTAACTGATGTTGTTTCAGTATCGATTGAAAACTCTCCCTTTGTTTTAATAAGCGCTATTGCCTTTTTTAGCTCTTGTTCTGTTCTTATTATCTTATAATCTTTTTTTCTCTCCTTTTTTTCTGATAAAATCGATTCGTCATCTGGAAAAAGTTCCTTTAGAATAGACCTCATTTCCAATCTATTAAAGAAATCCTTTGTCCTTATTGCATCAAATTCCCTAAGCTTAGTTTTTTCGATTTCTACCTTAAAATCCAAGTCAGTCTTTATCGTAACAAGCTCTCTACTGAGAAATGCCATCTCTTTATCTCGCAGTATTGACTCTTTGATCTTTTTGCCTTTTATATCATCAATATGCTCATATATACATTCAAGCGTGCCGAACTCACTTATCAGCTTCTGCGCATTCTTCTTTCCTACTCCCATAACTCCAGGGATGTTGTCAGATGAATCCCCCATAAGAGCCATATAATCAACAACCTGACATGGATAAATCCCAAGCTTGTCCATTACGCTTGCAGCGTCAAGCTCTTCATACTCAGTAATACCTTTAGTATTTGCGTATATTTTTACATTATCATCAACAAGCTGGTATGCATCTTTATCCCCTGTTACAAGTATAACCTCGATGTCATTCCTCGAATATCTCTTAGCAATAGAACCAAGAACATCATCAGCCTCATGATCCGGATCTTCAATTTGTGTTATTCCAAGTGCTTGAAGCATATTCTTGATTTCTTCTATTTGATATCTCATATCTTCAGGCATTTTCAGGCGATTAGCCTTATATTCAGGATAGAGCCTGAACCTGAAGGTTTTTCTGGGAGGATCAAATGCCACAACCAAATAATCGGGCTTTTGATCAGAAATAAGTCTAAACAGCATCCTGGCAAAACCGAATATAACTGAAGTATTCTGCCCCTTTGAGTTTATCAATGGGTTGTTGATAAATGAATAGTGAGCTCTATAGCATAAAGCATGTCCATCAATAACAAAAAATCTTTTCTTCATTATAATCCTTTAGTCAATTTGCTCAGCCGCCCACTTTCCATCAATCATCACTATACGCGACGGCTCACCAGATCGTGGAGGCTGTTTATATATATCTATAGTATAATCAGGATCATGCGGCAGCTTAACACCGCGCCTGTTATTTTCTACAAAGGCTTGTGGCAATATAATATCAATTCTGCGATCCTTTTGCGATCTGTATAGCTGTTCTGTAGAATCATAATTGTTCAGCTCAATAATAGTCTTTAATGTTGGTGGCATAAGAACTATCCTTCCAGACTTATGCTGTTTTAAAGCCTTATCAGGTGTAATCCATATAGAATTAGTCATCTCCTGTCCATCGTGAAAAGACTTTTGACCCTGTGGCAAACGTGCAAGGAAAAAACGTGTGTTAAATCTCTTAGACTCTATCTCTGGAGTTATCCAGTGAGAATAGGGAATTAAAATATCTAGTGTATATAATATGGCTTCCTTTTCAGCTAGCTCCTTCAGGCTTAGTTCATTCTGGATAAGCTTCTGTCTATATAAATTAAAACGCTGTGTAACCTCTTCTTCAGCAAAATCAAGAGGTCTGCCGGAACTTGTACATGCAAGCAGTATCCTTGCTTCCTCAAAGGTCTCGCGTATTGCAGTAAAGAACAATCCAAGGGCAATTTCATCAGAAAGATATGTCTCCTGCAATAAAAGAGATGCGTCTTCAGGTTTTAATCCGTAGATATGGTTGATCAAATCTTTGTCGCAATCAGCATCTTCCTTCATTCCGCCAGGGAAGACATAGGCGCCTCCCATAAAATTCTGCTTAAAATGACGCTGCATTAGAAGAATTTCGAATTGACCTGAATTAGCATCTCTGGTTAAAATCACAGTTGATGAATCTATAGGTGCTACAGGCTTATCACCTTGTATTTTCTTGCTGTATATCGGATCAATTGATTTCATTACTCTTCTCTTCCTTTAAACGCTTTAAAGCCTAACATATTATTAGCTCACAATTTTCCATCAATGTTTTATATTATATCTTAAAACATTTTCAAAACACCTGATCCTTGGCAGATACCCTCTTCAATAGAGCTTGCTACTTGGTATTAATATCTGGAATTATTATTAAATATGCTCAAGGGAATTGGGAATGAGGACTTATAGACTTGATACAAGAAGCGCTATTTTATATATTATGCTCATATACTGTATTTCTCCTAAAAACATAAATAGTGTTTCTGTTAATATCAATATTCTTTACAGTATTCTCCATCCACAACTTCAGCAATATATAACATTTTATAAAAACAAAGGCAATTATATTTTTTCTTATCGAATTTAAAATACTATTTAAATCTTCTTGACTTCAGGATATTTTTTTGTGAGCCTTATTATATAACTACATAACTGAAAAACGATTTATTGAATATCTGTACTGATTAAAATTAATAACTAAAAATAGCAGCATATAAGTGCTGTGTTTTTATAAATTACTTCTTTTTCTTATTTTCTAAACAAAAAAGAAAACTATCAAGGAGGAACATTGAAAGGAATAATACTTGCAGGGGGATCAGGTACAAGGCTCTACCCAATCACTCATACAGTTTGCAAGCAATTACTGCCGGTTTATGATAAACCGATGATATATTATCCATTATCTACACTTATGCTTGCAGGAATAAAAGAGATTCTGATAATCTCCACTCCTAATGATCTTCCCAAATTCGAGGAAATATTAGGTGATGGAAGTCATATCGGCATATCTCTTTCATATAAGGTGCAGGAGGAACCTAGGGGGCTTGCAGACGCTTTTATCGTTGGCGAGGAATTTATTGACAATGACAAGGTATGTCTAATACTTGGAGATAATATTTTTTACGGTCATGGACTTCCAGAATTACTGCGAGATGCATTATCTTACGATGATGGCGCAACCATCTTTGGTTATTATGTGATCGATCCTGAGAGATACGGTGTTGTTGATTTTGATAAGGATGGCAAGGTTATATCAATAGAGGAAAAGCCATCAAAACCAAAATCAAACTATGCGGCAGTTGGACTATATTTTTACGATAACGATGTTGTAGAAATAGCAAAATCGATAAAACCATCCCACAGGGGCGAGATTGAGATAACAGATGTTAATTTAACTTATCTTGATAAGGGGAATCTCAGGGTAAAACTTATGGGTCGAGGTTTTGCCTGGCTTGATACAGGAACACACTCCTCAATGATAGATGCATCACTCTATGTAAAAACGATAGAAGACAGACAAGGTCTTAAAATATCATGCATTGAAGAGATAGCATACAAAATGGGCTACATAGGTAAGGATCAGTTAATAAAGATAGCAGAACCGCTAGTAAAATCAGGATATGGAGAATACCTATTAAAGATATTAGAAATGGAGAAGTAAATGCCATTCGAATTTAAGCAGCTTGATATCCCAGATCTGATATTAATAGATCCTAGGCGGTTTTATGATGAAAGAGGATTTTTTCTTGAGACATACAAAAAAACAGAGTTTGTAAAAGCTGGGATAAATCATAATTTTGTTCAGGATAATCATTCACTGTCAAAAAGGAATGTTATTAGAGGGCTTCACTACCAGCTAAATCCAAAACCTCAAGGAAAGCTTGTGAGGGTTATTAAAGGCAAGGTTTGGGATGTTGCTGTAGATATACGACGAGACTCTTCCACATACCTTAAATGGGTCGGTGTTGAACTAAGCGAGGAGAACGCAAAAATGCTGTTTATCCCTCCGGGATTCGCTCATGCATTTGCAGCAATAAGTGATGATGTGCATTTAGCATACAAATGCACAGACGAGTACGATCCAAACCTTGACACTGGAATTAGGTGGGACGACCCTGAAATTGCAATAAAATGGCCTGTCGATACTCCTATTGTATCGGACAAAGATAAAGAGCTGCCCTTTTTGAAAGATGCAGACATTTTCGATTAAAGGATAAAACAGATGATCTGGCTAATTGGCAACAAGGGAATGTTGGGTAGCGACCTTGAGCAGGGACTTAAAGAAAAGGATATTCCTTATACAGCTTCAGATGTTGAGGTTGACATTACAGATATCGACAATTTACGTAAATTTGCATTGAAAAAAGAGATCACCTGGATAGTTAATTGTTCAGCTTATACAGCAGTTGATAAAGCGGAAGATGAACAAGCCTTGGCGTTTAAAATAAATGCAGATGGTGTATTAAATATAGCAAAAATTGCTAGCGAGAAGAATGCAAAACTTATACATATATCAACGGATTACATTTTTGATGGCGAGAAGGAGGGCGAATATTTCGAAATAGACGAACCAAATCCAATGGGAATTTATGGAATGAGTAAACTCAAGGGAGAGAAAAACATCATTCAAACTATACAGAAATATTTTATTATAAGAATTGCCTGGCTTTTTGGCAAAAATGGAAATAATTTTGCATTTACAATGTTAAATTTATTTAAAGAGAGAGACGAACTAAGGGTTGTTTCAGATCAATGGGGCACACCGACATTCACCAAAGACCTTGTTGATCTGCTTCTTAAAATAATAGATGATAATTCAGATAATTATGGTATATATCATTTTACAAATATTGGCAGAACAAACTGGTATAATTTTGCATACGAGATATATAAGACCGCAAAAAAATATAAACTTATAGAAAAAGACATTGTAATTTCTCCCATAAATACTGAAGATTTTCCTACTAAAGCTAAAAGACCAAAAAATTCTCTTCTATCAAAAGAAAAGACAATTAATACCTTTGGTATTAAGATACAGAGCTGGGAAGAGGCTGTTGATGATTTTATTCTAAACTTGAGTGCAACGTATAAAAGAGCAAGCAAGTAGGAAGTGTATAGCATATATGACTATGAAACAGCTATAGACATGTTTGACAAGGGTAGATATCTATATATTCTGTTTTTTTGTGAACAAAGTATTGAAAAATATTTTTATTAATGGTAACAGATATAATATATAAATAGAAGCTTTAGCATTTTCCAGAGAAGATTTTGTGTTAGAGAGTTCTGATATTATCTGTGAAATAAAGAGAGAAGGGATTAGAATATAATGAGAAGCCTAAAAAATATTATGGTAACCGGAGGAGCAGGATTTATAGGTTCAAATTTTATAAACTATATTCTGCAGGAAACCGATTTTGATGGAAGAATAATAAATATAGACAAACTTACCTATGCAGGAAATCTTGAAAACCTGGATAATATTAATAAAAAATATGGCGGTAAGAGATATTTTTTTGAAAAGCTTGATATCTGTGATCATGACGGCATTAAAGCAACTGCTAAGAAGTATGAGATTGATACTATAGTGCACCTTGCTGCAGAATCACACGTTGACAGATCAATCCATGGGCCAAGCGATTTTATTAGATCGAATATACTGGGCACTTTTACGCTTCTTGAAGTTGTAAGAAAATTATGGAGTGATAAAGATAATACACTTTTTCATCATGTAAGCACCGATGAGGTATATGGCTCACTTGGTGAGACAGGATATTTTTATGAAGATACAAGCTATGACCCGCGAAGTCCATATTCCGCTTCAAAGGCATCTTCTGATCACCTTGTCAAAGCGTACTTTCATACATACCAAATGCCTATAACGCTTTCCAACTGTTCTAACAACTATGGCCCATTTCAATTCCCTGAAAAACTTATTCCGGTTATGATATTAAATCTTAGAGATGAAAAACCGCTTCCGGTCTATGGGGACGGAAAAAATATACGAGATTGGCTCTATGTTAATGACCATAACCTTGCAGTCTGGTTAATTATGAACAATGGAACTAGTGGAGAGACATACAATATTGGCGGAGAGAATGAATGGGAAAATATAAAGCTTGTTAATGTGCTTTGCGAAAAAATGGCAAAATTCAATAACAAAGAAAGGGATCATTATAAAAAACTGATTACTTATGTTAAAGACAGGCCAGGTCACGATAGAAGATATGCAATTAACTGCAACAAAATAAAGAATGAACTTGGATTTTCTCAAACAGTCACCTTTGATCAAGGCCTTGAAAGAACAATTAAATGGTATCTTGACAATCCGGATTGGATAGATAATGTAAGGAGTGGAGAGTACAGAACCTGGATTGAGAAGAATTACACAAAGAGATGATCAACAATAACAACTGCAATAGTTAATCATTTTTCTTATCTACTGATGAATGTAAGACAGTAAATTATAAAAGTTACAGATCATAAATTCCTTTCCTTTTGTAGATTAGCGATATTAAATATACAGTGCATAATCCTATAATAATCCCTGTTGCTATTCCTACCATGACATCAGTTGGATAATGTTTAACTAATACAATCCTTGAGAAGGATATAAGAAGAGAGTTTGCTAAAAGTATCTGCCAATATCTTTTAATCAGCAAAAAGTATGCAATAAAAAAAGCAAAGGTATTAGAAGCATGGTTCGATGGCATGGTATAATTTCTTGTTGTTTCTATAGACCTGCTGGATATTTTTAATTCAACTTTCGGTCTCTCACGCATTATAGCAGGTTTCAACAGCCTGTAACAGATAACATCTGAAGCGGAAACAGATATGATAAGAGTTATTAAAAATTGAATCGATTGTTTCTTTAATTTTATAACAGCATATATGATAAAAATTCCTGATGTAATAATAATATATATCTTGCTTGAGATAATCTTAAAGATACTAAAAACAATTGTATTATTTAAACCCCAAAAGAAAAGCGCAATATTATCTTCCAAAATCCTGACTTCCTTTATTATTTATACTGTTTTATCATTTCTAAAGATCTTGTAGACTTAAACTTATATACTATGCTTGTGATTCCGCCCATGCAGAAGAGAGTGAGGACGTTCTAATCCATGTTCTAGCATAAAATCCTCATTATTCATAATCTCCCTGCTTTCCCCGTCTGCAACGATCATTCCATGGTCTAACACAACAACCCTATGGCATGTTTCCAGAATAAATTCCAGATCATGAGAGGCAATAAGCTTTGCTGTCTTACTGGAGTTAACGAAATTTATCAGATCTCTCCTTGATCGCATATCAAGATTTGATGAAGGTTCATCATAGATTATTATCTCAGGTTTCATTGCTATTATTGTAGCTATTGCAGCCATTCTCTTTTCTCCACCCGAGAGATGATGAGGCGGCCTGCTGCTTAATTCTTTGCAATTTGTAATATTCAACGCATAGTTTACTCTTTCTTTAACTTCATCTTTACTAAATCCAAGATTTATTGGCCCAAAGGCAATATCTTCATAAACAGTAGTATTGAATAACTGATCATCAGGATTCTGGAATACATATCCAACATCTGGATTAAACATTTTTCCTTTTCTTTTATTTCCAAATATATAGATATCCCCTGATGTTGGTTCAAGAATCCCGCAGAGCAAATGGAAAAAGGTGGTCTTCCCAGCTCCGTTTGGCCCAACTATGCCAATACTTTCTCCATTATTAATATCAATGCTGATATTCTTAATTACATCCATTTTATCAGGATAACTAAAATTCAGATCAATAACCTTAATAGCTTCTATCATATCACTTTCATAACTGTTTGCCACAAAGGAATAAAGGCACAAACCTTTACAGCCTGTTTGGTATAATTTGCATATCTATTATAAACTCAAATTCTTCTTAAAATTAAAGAGTAGCTTTTTTATTTACCATCCCTTTGTCCACATATCATCATCTTCGTAAACCTTTTCATCCTCAATATGGCCTTCTTGTGCATCAGCTTCGATCAATCTTCCAGGATTAGGGTCTTTCAGAACCTCTTTATAATATTCATGTTGAATTAAAAGGTTCATTATTTCATTTGTTCCTGTCCATATTTGAATAAGTCTTGCGTCACGCACCATTTTCTCTATAGGGAAAATATTAGTATATCCGATACCCCCAACAACTCTCATAGCTATATTACAGACATCCCACGCCATGTCTGTTGAAAATTTCTTTGCCTCACTTACAAGACGTCTTGCAGAATTTAGTTTTTCATCAACAGCTTTTCCTGCAGCAATTGTTAAGGCCCTGGCCGCATCCAGTTGTGTAATAGCATCCGCAATTTTAAAACTCACCCCCTGAAATCTTCTTATTTTTTGACCAAAAGCTTTTCTTCTTTCGGTGTATCGTGCCGCTACTTCTAATGAAGCACGGGCGATTCCAAGAGAAGCTGCTGCTGATGTGAGTCTTTCCGGCACCATCATAGTATTGAATATTTCTGCTCCCTGATTTAAACCTCCAATAAGGTTTGTTTCTGGCACCTTAACATCTCTAAAAATAAGTCTGCCAGTCCCTCCACCTCGTGTACCCATAAGACCATATAAGTATTTAGTTTCGACACCCTCTCTATCCTTTTCAATAATTATCAAGCTAACACGTTCATGCGCATCGCCTTCTGGATTAGTATTACAGTAGACAATAAAAAAGTCAGCTCCATCTGCAGCTACAACAAAACGCTTTTGACCTCTTACTGTAAAATATCCATCCTTTAATATTGCATTAGTTGTCGCCCCAAAAAAGTCTGACCCACCCCTGGGTTCAGTTAATCCTTCTGCTGAAATAATATCTCCCTTAAGCATAGGTTTTAAGAATTTTTCCTTTTGCTCCTCAGTGCCAAAGGTATGAAGAGCCTCACCAACAATAGATGGCATAGCATAAGCACAACCAAGAGCAGTCCCGAGTACACCTATCTCTTCTAAAGCAGCTATTTCACTCGACCATTTTAATCCACGACCGCCATATTTTTTTGAAAACCGCAGACCTAAAAGATTTTTTTCTCCCAAAGCCTCAACGAAATCCTTTGGATAAACTATCTCATCATTATCCATCTTTTTTACTAAATCAGGAGATACTTCTTTTTTTACAAAATCTCTAACCTCTTGCTTTAAATCCTTCTCTTCATCTGTCATAAGAATATCCTGTAACATACACCCTCCTTATGAATACGAAAATAGAATTGATAAATAATAATCAAAAACATAAACATAAATATAAACCATGTTTCTTTCATTTTACAATATTCGTTTATATTTCAAATATTATTGAACAACATATCTAAAAAGTATACTATAAACTAACTTATTTTACCCATATAAGTATTCCATTATTGTTCTCTATTATAATCTGATAAAATAAAAGTGATGAATAGAATAGCAAAATAAGTACCGACTTAATAATATCATCTTTCCGTATCTGAAATTCATATTGATATTTTATTTCACTATTAAATCCCCTAAGTATCATGGCGTTATACATACGATCTGTCTGTTCATAGCTTCTTATAAGAAGTGATCCGACCAGATTAGCTGAGCTAATAATTGACAAGATCCAGTTCCTACTTTTATACCCCCTTAATATAAGAGAGTTTCTCATTTTTCGCAAATCCTCTAGGTATACAAAAATATATCTATACGTAAACAACATTAGGTTAATAAGTTTATATGGAATCTTTAGAGCTTTCAAAGCCATTGCTGATTGATAAAATGTTGATGTTCCAAGCATCATAATAATAAGTGTTATTATAGAAACAGCTTTTAAAAAGATTAAAAATGAAATGTATAATCCATCATAATATATATTAAAAAAATTGAGATCAATCAATATCTTTCCACCTGAACTTAATGGAAGGAAAATAAAAAGAGGCAATAGAAATAAAATTGGATACATTACTCTTTGAAGAATGAATTTAACAGGAATTTTTGAAACAACTGTTATAATAACGGAAAAGGCAAAAGCCAAAAGGGACAGTTCAATTATCTTAAGCATTGAGATACAAAAAACTGCGATTGTAAAAAATACTATTTTACACCTTGTATCCCAAGTATGAACAAGTGATTCTATTAAGGCAAATCTATCAATATCTATATGCATGATTTTATTATATAATATTCTATGATCTTATTCTATTAAAATATATAAAATATTAAGTCAACAATTTTAAGGCAAATATTAAAACTAAAACCAAATCTCATTATGAAAGATTCTTATGGATTCCTAATACCATTTATAAAACCTCATCTATCATTGGAACATTTCTGCTTCCAGATAACTATGATCCTAAGCAGTCAGCATCGATTTTAAAGTATTGCTGTAATTTCCTACATATTATCAAATTGCCACTTGACTATATAAACAGAATAATGAAGACATTTATAAGTTATCATAATACATAAAAATAATAGCAGATATCCTATTGTTAGCTGCAATTTAATAAAAATAAAAGATTGTGTAGGGGGTGTACTATATCAATAGCTGGATTTAATAAAAAAAGGATGTTTATGAAATAACCAAGAAATTAACATTTATTGTTGTGTAGTTAATATTGCTGAACTCATACTTGTTCTTTACGTAGATAAAAGGAATTAACATAAGAAAAATAAAAATATACTCTGAAAAACATAGAAAATCGACATAAAAAAGAATAATTTTGATGAATTATTTATTAAGCAACAACACTTTGATCCAAAATACTTCTATTGTTTAATCTTCTTTCAAATATTCTTCTGTCCTTTACTCTTCTATTATCTGCTCTTCTATCCGGAAAATATAAATCTGTAACATGAAGATTGGTATTCCTCCTCTCATTTATCCTTCTTTCAGAGGTTCTTCTATCAGATAATCTTCTATTTGAAACTTTCGAACCAGAATAAAGAATAAATAGAATAATCATGAAAGATAATAATGCTAATCCTCCTGAAGTGAAAAGAATATATGCCATCATATTATCCTCCTTCATTTGTATTCTTTTCCAAAATCAGGAGCGAATTATGTATGTAATTGCTTCTAATTTTGAATGACATATTATAATGTCTAAATAATATAGATATTAATCGTGCAAAAGTCAAATAAAATTAACAATAATTTAAAAAATTATGAATATGATTACTTTCTAAAGGATATCTTATAATATTGTAAAATTGTGTTTAAGTCAAATTCAATGCTTTTTGAAGAATGAGAAAAATATCCATTTCTCATTCTTCAGATATACTAATCTTTATAAATACTAAATAGTAACAGAGTTAGATTCTTACATTTAAAGGATTTTTTCAGAATTATTATTAGTTTTTTCTATTTTTCACTTTAATGTGCTAACGACCAGCGCCAGCTATAACAGCCCTTACAGTCTTTAATAATATCTGAAAATCGAGTTTAAGCGACCATTTATCAATATATTCCAGATCAAGGTTCATCCAATCATGAAAGCTAATATCATTTCGCATTGGCGCAATCTGCCATAGGCATGTCAATCCAGGTTTCATAGTTAAGCGTCGTCGTTGCCATAAATCATACTCATCCACTTCATGCTGTATCGGTGGACGTGGACCAACGAAACTCATTTCTCCTGTTAGTATGTTAATTAACTGAGGCAGCTCATCAAGACTGGTCTTTCTTAATATTGTCCCAATAAATGGAATAATACGAGGGTCATTCTTAATCTTAAACACTGGCCCATCAGCCTCATTTTTAGCTTTTAACTCTTCTAATTTAGACTCTGCATCAAGAACCATTGTCCTGAACTTATATAATACAAATTGTCGACCATTAATCCCCACACGTTCCTGTTTAAAGAAAATAGGTCCCCATGAAAATAATTTTATAGCGCATGCTATAAAAAGGAATAAAGGTATAAGAAGCAATAAGACAACTCCTGCAAAAATGTAGTCAAACATAAGCTTGATCAATAGATCACGATGTTTTGTAGTAGTTGTTGACAATACCATTGTTGGAATACCGTGAAAACTATCAAAGGCAATTGAAGCAATCCCAGGTTTATATAAGATAGAATGGATATGCCAGTCTGGGAAAACACGAACTTTAATTCCTATCATCTCAATAAGCAGCATGTAAATATCTACAGATTCAATTTTTTTTAGAGGCATGGCAAATATCACTTCATCAACTACATGTGTCAGTATGATCGATTTAAGATCATCTATAGTGCCAATAACGCGAATATTCTCATTTACTACTTTACCTACATCAGCCTCATCTATCTCCAAGCATCCAAGCAATGCATAACCCTTAGCGTAAGTATTTATAGTATTAATAGCATCTCTTGCTCTATCCTTACTTCCGATGATAAGAATATTTTTAATATTGTACTTCTTAAATCTCGAATAAAACAGTATAAGATATATCACTCTTTTACTTACTATTAATAGAAAAAGATTGCTGATATAAAATATTCCTATCATAAGACGACTTATCTCTTCCATTTTAAAAAGAAAAAGAAATGTAAATATAATAACAATGCCAAAGCTGACTGCCTTAATAACATCTATTAGAATCTTGTTAAATTTCTGCTCTGTAAAATCTAAATAAACGTTAAAAATTCTAAAATTTATAAACCAGACTATTATAACCATAAGCAGTATTATATAATAATCTGGTGTTGTACTCAAACCTCTATAAGGATAAGGCAACAAGTATTTTTTTATAAAATAGGAACCAACAAATGCAGCAACTGTTAAACAAATATCTAAAAAGGTGAACATCCCTATTATTAGTTTATTCCTACTAACATCCAAATTTTAAATCTCCTTGATAATAAATATATTATTAGATTATAATAGATCAATAATCAACAAGAATCAATTAAATAATATAAGGCAATTATATATAAGAGATTACATGAAATGAAATACTGTATTCTTCAATATATTTTCAAAAGTCAATAAGTGCAATGCAGTTGATCCAGCTTTATAAAAACGTTAATTTACGTCAAATACTTTATTTTTATTACTACAAAGCTCAATGTGATTGTTAAGTTTCTTTTATAACATCAATCATTACTGAAATAGACTCTTAGTATAATCACTTGACTCATTTTCCTTTTAGGGATCAGTTTGAATTAAATAATTATAATCTTTATTTGGATCAATCTCTTTATCTATAAATGATATTTTTGAAGTACTTGTAATCTCTTTATATTTTCCTGATATAGGAGACAATTTATATATATAATATATCTTTGCTCCAAGTATTTTATCCCAGATAAGCTTTATTGACCCATCCCCATTGTTAGACTTGATACTAAAATAGTAAGCGCCATGCATATACTTCTTATTATTTATCCAATTACCTTCATATCTTTTTCCATCTAGATAAATAAGAATTCCATGACCATGTCTCATGTTATTTTTCCATTCCCCTGTATACTTCCTTTTATTAGAATATATCATTATACCATAGCCATTCTGGACATTATTTTTCCATTGTCCTGAATATATATCACCGTTTGCAAAATAGTAAATGCCTTCTCCATCCATTTTATCATCTAACCAATTACCATCATACTTAGCACCTGCCCATTTAGAACTTTTGCTATATGTATAAATTCCTTTACCATTTCTCATTTCATCTGCCCACTCACCAACATATACATCACCATTGAAATAAGACATCTTTACACCACCATATCGCTTACCATTCTCCCATATTCCCTCAAGCGCCCTGCCGTCAGGATAAATACATCTTGCTCTTCCATGAATTTTACCGTTTTTCCAGTTTCCTTTAAGAATTCTTCCATCTTTATAGTAGTATACTCCAAGGCCACTCCTTTCTCCTTGATCCCAGTTTCCAGCATACTTATCACCATTAGTATATATCATTGTGCCATTACCATGTCTTTTATCATTCTTATAGTTACCAATATATTTCCCACTGCATCCAAAAAGATACAGGGATAATAATATACTTATAAAAATCCTTTTCATTTTCTTATCCTTAATAATTGCATACTCTATTTGTAACTACTCAGCTATCTCTTAACTGCTCGAATATTTAGAATTTTAATAAAGGTGTAAGACAAGGAGATAAGGAGATGGAAGAGATTAAGGAAATTTTAAAACACTTTTTATCATCTCCATATCTCTATATTCCACATATCCCCTTTTATTACACCTCTTTTTTTAAATTTTGAATGTAGCTAAGCAAACACCTTTATTTTAAGAAATGACTTTTAACATTTAATTAGAAATTATACACTTTGTACTATTATAATCTTACTCGTAACAGAAAACTCTTCTATTTCGTTTAAATGAATATGGTTGAATGAGGTTAGAAAATATACTAATATAATTATATAACGATAAAACATTAATGATATTATGAATCCCAGAAAGGCATAATAAAAACACTTTAGAAACTAATCATGTAAATACCCTAATAATATAATAGAAACAGTAACCAAAGGCAATATCATCGGATGA